>JANXSS010000456.1 GCA_025356535.1 Herminiimonas sp. | reverse complement strand
CCCGCCCGCGCCAGACCCTGGGATTTCGAACTCCTCTGGCTGTTTATACTGAACACATTCAACGGTTACAGCTTCAACCCGATTCAGTTCATTAACCCAGTGTTGCACTTGGTACTTGAAACCGCCCAACGTAGAATTATTTTTGCAGTGAGCGCGCGATGTCCTGGTCGCGCGAGCAGGTTACAACGGGATTCAGGATCCGTGCAGGCAGAGGTACTTGTAGCCCCGCTGCCAGGGCCGACCAACAGCTCATTGCACATGAACCAATTGCCAGAGACCCTCGACATCGAAGAAGCCGCCGCTTTGATGAAAGCCGAACCAGACACAGTCATGCAACTCGCGCGGCGCGGCGCACTGCCAGGCGCGAAGATCGGAAAAAGCTGGGTCTTTATGCGCAGCGATGTTCTTTCGTATCTGCGAAAAACGATCGATGACGAAACCATTCGGCGCCGTCAAGAGTCGCAGCCGCAGCCTTTGGCTGTTCTGGTAGCGAGGCCTGCTCATGGACGCACCAGGCCCCGTCCAGTGCTCCCAAACCTAACGAACTAGCGCGGACCTACCATAGCTTCTTCGCGACGTCTGATCCTCGGAAGCTTGCGTATCTCTGCAACATCCTCGGGTCTCGATGTCCGGTCACGCGGGAGATCTCGATGTCCGATAGGTCTGACTTTTCGAAAAGTCTGCAGGTCGCCTCATGGCGAATGTCATGAAAAACGAAGTCAGGAATTTTCGCCGCGGCGAATACTTTTCTGAAGATTCGTGAGACCTCTGCCGTCGTCTTGTCTAGGTCTGCATCAGCCGGCTTGCCATCCCAAAACGGGAATACCCGCCCATTGCGGGCTTTAATCGCTGCGGCGTTTTTTTGTAGATATTGCGTGAACTCCGCGATCGCCGGCGTCGGCAGAGGCACCTGCCTGTTGTCTCCGTTTTTCGTTTCGACCAGGTGCACTGTCGCCTTCGGCAGCGATACCTGCGACAGATCGAGTGTATATATTTCACGCATGCGCATCGCCGTTTCAAGAGCGATCACGAAGAACGTCTTTTCGTCTGGAGAATTCTGCAGCGCTTCGAGGATCCGCTCTTCTTCGCCTTCATGCAGGCGCCGATCGCGCCGCGTGTCGAACTTCTTTGCCTTGCCATTTCGAATCAGCGCTTGCTCGTCATCGTCTGTATAGGTCGAGAAACCGGCCTTCAGCTGGCGCAGCGGATTCATAACAAGAATCTCAGGGTGCGCGCGAACGACCCAGTCGAGACAGCGCTTGAGGGCACCAACGCGATGGCGAATTGTCGATGGCGCCAGGTTCTCGACACGCTTTAGACGTAACACCCAGTTCGCGCACCACTCGTAGTTCATGCCTGCAGTCGACTCGCTAACTAGGAATGGGCGCAGTGTATCTAGTATCTTTATTTCGGAGGTCGGCACACCGCCGGCCTTCACATATTCGGCTACGCATCGCGATAGCAGCCAGGATCCCTCGGCCGCTTTTTTTTCTAGCAGCGGCGATGGAACGAACCCTTGCTTGAGCAAGCCGTCGAGACGATCGCCGTACTCTTTTGCTTCTTCGAGCGAAGAGAATGTGGAGTAAAACGCTTTCGGCAATAGCCGATGCCGAACCGTTAGCTGGAACGATCCGCTTGGAAGTTTTTTGATTGTAGACATGCGTCAAATATTAGCGCATGTTCGCGGCTAGATGGCCGTTTCACGAGTGGTCGGCTATAAATAAAGTGTGGTCGACCACTGCATTGAACTGGTTTCAGCTGTATTGAAACCCAGTATGTCGGAGCAATGAAACCGTCTAACTCATTGATTTCATTTATAAAAAAATGGAGGCGGGGGTCGGGATCGAACCGGCGTACACGGCTTTGCAGGCCGCTGCATAACCACTTTGCTACCCCGCCACGGGGCATATTGTAACTGCGTAACTGCAAAAACGAAAGCCGCATTGCGTGGCTGCCAACCTTGTAGTTAAACAGGTCAAGACCGGTGACGACGCGGTGCGCTACAACGAGGAACTGCAGACTGAAACGATAAGACTGGAGCGGGAGAAGAGTCTCGAACTCTCGACCTCAACCTTGGCAAGGTTGCGCTCTACCAACTGAGCTACTCCCGCAAATGGAGTCGATGCCGGATCCGGCATCTTGCACTGCATGAAACGCCTGGACGAATTCGACAACCGGTTCGACTGGCTACTGCATCAACGAACCCGGCCTGTTAATTTTCTACAGCGCCGCTGCCGTGATTTTGATTCTTGTTCTCTTGATTCTTGCCGATCAGGCTTAAATGAAAAAGGAAGCCGTTGCTGGCTTCCCTCATAACCTGGAGCGGGAGAAGAGTCTCGAACTCTCGACCTCAACCTTGGCAAGGTTGCGCTCTACCAACTGAGCTACTCCCGCGTTCACAACAGCTGCGTATTATAGAGGAAGGCTTTTCCTTGTCAAGCGATCTAGCATGGCTCGATGACGATTCATCCGCTTCGGTCGGTGCGCTCCTTGATCATCGGCCAGGCGCGACGCAGATAATAGAACATCGACCACACCGTCAGCACCGCTGCGACGACCAGCAGCACCTGACCCCAGAGCCGCGTATCGATCAGGCCGAACAGGCTGTCGTAGTACAGCAGCATCGGAATGGCGATCATCTGCGCGGTTGTCTTGATCTTGCCAAGCGAATGCACCGCCACCGACTTCGAGGCGCCCAGCTGCGCCATCCATTCGCGCAGCGCCGAGATGGCGATCTCACGTCCGATGATGATGAAAGCGATCAGCGTGCCGACCCGGTTCAGGTGGACCAGTTCGATCAGCGCGCCGGCGACCATCAGCTTGTCGGCGACCGGGTCGAGAAAGGCGCCGAAGGCGGAAGTCTCGTTCCAGCGGCGCGCCAGAAAACCGTCGAACCAGTCGGTGGCTGCCGCCACCACGAAGATGGTCGTCGAAGCGACGCCTTTTTCGAACGGCGAGAGCCAGATATCAGGCAGGTAGAACACGCCGACGACCAGCGGTATCAGGGCCATGCGCAACCAGGTCAGCAGGATCGGAATATTCAGCGGCATGGCAATCGGTCGGTACGGGTACACGGGTCGGAAACTGCCGTGATGCGGGCAGCGCTGCGGTGCATGCTACCGGCATCGGGCCGGGCTGGCATGCGAAAGGCCGGCAATTATCGTCTTAATTCAATGCAACTGCTTGTAAATGTCTTCTGCCAGCTGACGCGAAATGCCGTCGACCGAAGCCAGATCGTCGATGCTGGCGTCGGCCACGCCACGCACGCCGCCAAAGCGCGCCAGCAGCTTTTGCCGGCGCTTGGCACCGATGCCCTCGATTTCTTCCAGGCGCGACGCCTGGCGCGTTTTGGCGCGTTTGGCGCGCATGCCGGTGATGGCGAAGCGATGCGCCTCGTCGCGGATCTGTGCCACCAGCATCAGCGCCGCCGATTCCTTGCCCAGTTCGAGCGCCGCCCGGCCGTCGGCGAAGATCAGCGTCTCCAGGCCGACGCGGCGGCCTTCGCCTTTTGCCACGCCGACGATGCCGGCAATATCCAGACCGAGCTCGACGAATACCTGGCGCGCCATCTCGACCTGCCCCTTGCCGCCGTCGATCAGGGCGATGTCGGGCATGACGCGGTCGCCGTTGGCAACCTTTTCATAACGGCGCGTGAGCACCTGGCGCATCGCCGCATAGTCGTCGCCCGGGGTGATGTCGTTGATGTTGTAGCGCCGGTATTCGCCGTTCTGCATCGCATGATGATGGAACACCACGCACGACGCCTGGGTTGCCTCGCCCTGCGTGTGACTGATGTCGAAGCACTCGATGCGCAGCGCGTCCAGGTCCACCATGTCCAGCCCCAGCGTGTCGACCAGGGCGCGGGTGCGCGACTGTTGCGAGCCCTGTTCCGAGAGCAGTCGCGCCAGCGAAATCTCGGCGCCCTTTTGCGCCATTTCCAGCCACTGGCGGCGCTGGCCCTGCGGCTGGAACAGCAGGTTGATGCGATGGCCGCACTGCTCCATCAGCGCCACCATCAGCGCCGGCTCGTTGAGCTCATGGCTGACGATCAGCGTGCCGGGAATGAATTTTTCGATGTAGTGCTGCGCCAGGAACGCCTTGAGCACCTCGACCGACAGGGCGTCGTCGGCGGTTGCCACGGCGTGATCCACATGCGTTGGAAAATAGGCCCGGTCGCCCAGGTGACGCCCGCCGCGCACCATCGCCAGGTTCACGCAGGCGCGACCGCCCTGCACCATCACGGCAATGATGTCGATGTCGGCGTCGCCACCGGTGTCCATGGTCTGCTGATGCAACACGCGCGACAGCGCCGAGATCTGGTTGCGCACCGCCGCCGCCTGCTCGAACTTCAGCGCTTCGGCATATTCATGCATCTTGCCGTTGAGGTTGGCCAGCACCTCGGTCTGCCGCCCGCGCAGGAATTTTGCCGCATTCTCGACGTCGACCGCATAGTCTTCCGGGCTGATGAAATCGACGCAGGGACCGCTGCAGCGATGAATCTGGTGCAGCAGGCACGGCCGGGTGCGATTGGCGTACACCGAATCCTCGCAGGTGCGCAGCAAAAAAACCTTCTGCAGTATCTGCATCGATTCCTTGACCGCCCAGGCACTCGGAAACGGCCCGAAATACTGGCTTTTCTTGTCGACCGCGCCGCGGTAGTAGGCCATGCGCGGCACGGCCTGTCCGGTGATCTTCAGGTACGGATACGATTTGTCGTCGCGAAACAGGATGTTGAAGCGCGGCTGCAGCGACTTGATCAGGTTGTTTTCCAGGATCAGCGCTTCGGCCTCGCTGCGCGTGACGGTAGTCTCCAGCCGGGCGATGCGCTCGACCATCATCGCAATGCGCGGGCTGGTCAGGGTCTTCTGAAAATAGCTGGAGACGCGTTTTTTCAGGTCGCGCGCCTTGCCGACATACAGCACGTTGTTGTCGGCATCGAAATAGCGGTAGACGCCCGGCAGATGCGGCAGTTGCGCCACCGTCTGCAGGACGACTTCGCGCGGATCGGTCAGCGGCAGCTCGGACATCGTGACGGTCGGCTTCAGGGTCGTAGCGCCGTCATGCAGACGCCAGCGCGCGCACGCTTTGCCGGGCCGCCTTGTAACGCGAGTCCCGCTGCAATGCCTGCCAGTCGGGTGCGACTGCCGTGGGCATCAACGCCGCGATCCGCCGCGCGCTGTCCTGCATCTGCGCCGCGCCGAACGCGGCCGGGTCCAGACCGGCCAGCAACGCATCGGCCTTGTCGGGCGCATTGCAGATCAGGACCATGTCGCAGCCGGCCTTCAATGCAGCCTTTGCGCCGTCGACCACGCTGCCGGCCACGCTGGCGCCTTCCATGCTGAGGTCGTCGCTGAAGATCACGCCCTGGAAGCCGAATTTCGTGCGCAGCATGCCCAGCCATTTTTTCGAAAACCCGGCCGGATGGCGGTCGACCTGCGGATAGATCACATGCGCCGGCATCACGCCGGCCAGGCTCAGGCCCAGCCAGCCATAGGGGGCGGCGTCGTTCGCCAGAATTTCGTCGAGGCTGCGCTCGTCGACCGGCACCGCCACGTGGGAATCGGCGGCAACGAAGCCGTGACCGGGAAAATGCTTGCCGCAGTTCGCCATGCCGGCCAGTGCCAGGCCGTGGTTGAGGCTTTTTGCCAGCAGCGTGACGACGCGCGCATCGGCGTGAAAGGCGCGGTCGCCGATGATGCTGGAGGCGCCGAAATCGAGATCGAGCACCGGCGTGAAACTGAGGTCGACGCCGCAGGCGCGCAGTTCCGCGCCGAGGATGAAGCCGACGTCGGTGGCTGCGCGGGTCGCCGCCAGCACATCGCGCTCCCACAGCGCGCCGAGCGCACGCATCGGCGGCAGCTTCGTGAAACCGTCAGTCCTGAAGCGCTGCACCCGGCCGCCTTCATGGTCGACGGCGATCAGCACGTCGGGACGCGCCGCATGGATGGCCGTGGTCAATGCCACCAACTGCGCGCGATCGGTGTAGTTGCGGGCGAACAGGATCACGCCGCCGGTCAACGGATGGCCAATGCGGCGCAGGTCCTCGGCATGGAGGGTGGTGCCGACCACGTCGAGCATGACCGGGCCGGGCAATACCGGCGCCGTCTGCCCGGCCGGCGTGACTTGCCCGGCCGACGCCGGCATGGCGGCAGCGGTTGCAGTATTGGAGGTTGGCGCGTCAGGATTCATCGTTTTTTTCCACCAGCACGAACGCCACGGCATATTCGGCTTCATCGGTAATCGATACCTGCGCGTGCAATCCGTGCAGGGTCATGTAGTCTTTCAGGGCGCCGCTTGCAACGGCCTGCGGCTTGCCGCTCGGCGCATTCAGTATCTGCACCGCGCGCCACGTCATCGGCATGCGCATGCCCATGCCGATCGCCTTGGAAAAGGCCTCCTTGGCGGCGAAGCGGGTTGCAACGTAGCGCACGGCGACCTGGGCGCTGCGCTGCCGGTATTTTTCAAGTTCTTCCGGGCCGAGGATCTTTTGCGCGAAGCGCTCGCCGTTGCGCGCCAGCGCCGCCTCGATGCGGGCGATCCGGATGATGTCGGTGCCGATACCGTAGATCATCGGCCGCCTGTGTCGGCAGGCCGGCCTTGCAGCCGCGCCTGCACCATCAGCGCCTTCATTTCCCGCACCGCAGGCTGCCAGCCGACGAAGAGCGCATGGGCGACGACCGCATGGCCGATGTTGAGTTCGGTAATGTCGGCAATGGCGGCGATCGCCTGCGCGTTGGTGTAATGCAGTCCGTGGCCGGCGTTGACCTTCAGCCCGCGCGAGGCCGCCAGCGCCGCCGCAGACTGCACCCGCAGCAACTGGCGCTGCCGTTCCTGCGGATCCTGCGCATCGGCATACTGGCCGGTGTGCAGTTCGATCACCGGCGCACCGGCCTCGATGGCGGCCTGGATCTGATCGGCTTGCGGATCGATGAACAGGCTGACCCGAATGCCCTGCGCCGCCAGTTGCGCCACCGCAGCCTTGACCTGGACGAAATAGCGCACAACGTCGAGCCCGCCTTCGGTGGTGACTTCCTCGCGCCGCTCGGGCACCAGGCAGACGTCGTGCGGGCGGATGCGGCAGGCGAAATCGATCATCTCGGCCGTGACCGCCGACTCCAGGTTCATGCGGGTTCGCAGCAGCGGACGAATCGCTTCGACGTCCGCATCCTTGATATGGCGGCGATCCTCGCGCAGGTGCAGCGTGATGGCATCGGCGCCGGCTTCCTCGGCCTGCAGCGCTGCTGCAATCGGATCGGGATAGGTGGTGCCGCGCGCATTGCGCAGCGTTGCAACGTGGTCGATGTTGATGCCCAGGTCGAGACCGGGGCCTTGCGGCTGCAGAAAGCTCATTGAACACTCATGAAAAGGAAGGTGCCGCGAAGTTATAACTGCATCAAATCTATCAGAATCTGGCGCGTGTTGAGCGGCGTGCCGCCCAGATGATGTGCCAGCAGGAAGCGCATCAGGAATTTGCTCTGCGTTTGCGTGGTCGCGTCAGCATAGTTTTCCTGCTCCATGTCGAGCAAGGTCTTGCCGGTGATGCGCGGCGCCGTGTCCGACGGCGTTGCCAGCCGCACGCCCTGTTCCGGCTCGACGACATAGGTGGCGCTTGCCAGGACCGGCGCGCGCGTCGTGGCGCAGACCGTGAAATCGCCGCCGACGCCGGTTTCCTTCAACAGCGCGCGCTCGAACTTGCGCAGCACGATCGGCGCCGGCTCCTGATGCGCCAGCTGGTTGAGCGTCGCGACATAATGGTCGAACAGCGCCGCATGGGCATCGTCGCGCGCCAGCATCTTGAAGAGCAGCTCGTTGAGATAGAAGCCGCACAACAGCGCCGCTTTTTCCAGCGGCGGCATGCCGCCGACCCATTCCGCGCCGGTCAGCGTGCGCACCTCGGACTTGCCGCTCCAGCCCAGCGACAGCGGCTGGAAGGTCTGCAGCACGCCGCGCAACTTCGAATGCGGTCGCTTGGCGCCCTTCGCGATCAATGCCACGCGACCGTGGTCGCGCGTGAAGACATCGACGATCAGGCTGGTTTCCTTGTAGGGATAGCTGTGCAGCACGAACCCCGGCTGACCGGTGACCCGGTGCTCGGGCGCGGTGGACCTGGCTGCACGCGGCGCGCGCCGGGCCGGGGGTGATGCGGCCTGCGCCGGTAGCGGCGATGCTTGCGCCATGGCGAAATCGCGCTCTGGCATCACCGGCAATGCTGCCGTGTCTTCCCGAGCGCCGGTGTACCGCCGCAGATGCGTCTACTCATAACCGTAGGCACGCAGGCCGGCTTCGTTGTCGGCCCAACCGGACTTCACCTTGACCCAGATCTCCAGGTACACCGGCCCGCCGAACAGGCGCGCCATGTCCAGCCTGGCCTGCGTCGATATGTCTTTGAGGCGCGCGCCCTTCAGGCCGATCAGCATCGACTTGTGGGTGTCGCGTTCGACCAGGATGGCGGCGAAGACGCGCCGCAGATCGCCTTCCTGTTCGAACTTTTCGATGATGACGGTGCTGGTGTAGGGCAGCTCGTCGCCGACGAAACGGAAGACTTTTTCGCGGACGATTTCGGCGGCCAGGAATTTCTCGCTGCGGTCGGTGATGTCGTCGGGCCCGAACACCGGCGCATTGTGCGGCAGGCGCTGCTTGATCTCGCCCTGCAGGTTGTCGAGCTGAAAACGCAGCGTCGCCGACACCGGCACTACTGCCGCGAAATCATGCTTGGCGGCGACCTGCTGCGCGAACGGCAGCAGCACTGCCTTGTCCTTGATGCGGTCGGCCTTGTTGATGACCAGGATACAGGGCACCGAATCGGGAATCAGGTCGAGCACCTGCTGGTCGGCCGGCCCGAAGGTGCCCGCTTCGACCAGGAACAGGATCACGTCCGAGGCCGTGAGCGTATTGGTCACGGTGCGGTTGAGCGTCTTGTTCAAGGCATTCGCATGGCGCGTCTGGAAACCCGGCGTGTCGACATAGATGTACTGCGTCGAATCGATGGTCTGAATGCCGGTGATGCGATGACGGGTGGTCTGCGCCTTGCGCGAGGTGATGCTGACTTTTGCGCCGATGAGCGCATTCATGAGGGTCGACTTGCCGACGTTGGGGCGGCCGACGATGGCAATGTAGCCGCAACGGAAATCGGCAGCGGCTGGCGTTGTAGCAGCGGTTGAAACGGTATCAGTCATGCGCTCTTGGAATGGGTTGCGGGGGTTTGCAGATCAAGCGTCGGCGAGTCGTCGCCAGCGCCGGCATCGGCGACGGCGACGGCGCCGGTGTCAGCCTTGACGGCGTTCTGCCTGGTCGTCGGCAGCTCTGGCGCCGGATCGGTGCCGGCCGCATCCGACTGGCTCGTGGCGATGCCGGCCAGCTTCAGCTGCGCCGTGCGCGGTTTGGCGCGGCGGGTGGCGGAAGGCGTTTTCACCAGCGCCAGCTGGACCGCTTCGAGCGCGCGCTTGGCAGCGGCCTGTTCGCCGGCGCGCCGGCTGCCGCCGGTGCCGAAGACCTGTATCTCGAGTTTCGGGACCAGGCATTCGATCTCGAACTCCTGGTTGTGGGCGGCGCCGTGGGTTGCGACGACGTTGTATTGCGGCAGCGCGATTTTCTTGCCCTGCAAATATTCCTGCAGCAAGGTCTTGGCATCCTTGCCGAGTGTCTTCGGATCGACCGTGTCAAGGATCGGTATGTACAGGGCGCGGATGACGTCGCGCGCCGCATTGAATCCGGCATCAAGGAAAATGGCGCCGAACAGCGCCTCGAGCGTGTCGGCCAGGATCGACGGACGCCGGAAGCCGCCGGACTTCAGTTCGCCTTCGCCCAGGCGCAGGCACTGCGACAGTTCTAGCCGTTGCGCGATTTCATACAGCGACTGCTGCTTGACGAGGTTGGCCCGCAGGCGCGACAGGTCGCCCTCGTCGATCTTTGCGTAGCGGTCGAACAGCAATGAGGCGACCACGCAGTTGAGGATCGAGTCGCCGAGAAACTCCAGACGTTCGTTGTGCAGGCTGCTATGGCTGCGATGTGTCAGTGCCTGCTGCAGCAATCCAGCATCGGAGAACGCATGGCCTAGCCGATTTTGCAGCGCCGAGACATCCATGTGATTTACCGTGACACTCTCACTCGATGGTCTTCTTGCGGGTGCCGGTGACCGTCGAGCCTTCGTATTCCAGCAACAGGCTGGCCGGACCGACCAGCGGAATCTTCTTGTCGTAAGCGAAACTGACATCGAAGTCGCTGCCGTTCTTGACGATGACGAGATCCTTGCCGGCGATGGCGTCGATGTAGCCGACATTGGCCTGTTTATCGAAAGCGGTCTGGACATCGCGCACGGTCACCGCATTGACCTTTGCGGAGTTGATCGCCCGCTTGATCGACTGGTATTCGAGGAACGTCGGCACGACCTTCATTCCCAGCACCGCCAGCATGCCGAAGATCGCCAGCAGGAAGATCAAGCCGATCAGGGTGATGCCGCGCTGCCTGCCCATTGCCTCGTCTCTCATGCCAGCCCCTGTATCGTGTTCAATTGAAACTGCCGATGCGCTTGATGTTGCTCAGGTTCATCCAGACAAAAAATGCTTTTCCAACAATATTCTTGTCCGGCACGAACCCCCAATACCGGCTATCGAGACTGTTGTCCCGATTATCCCCCATCATGAAGTATTGTCCAGCGGGGACCGTGCAGGCGAATCCCTCGACGTTATAGCTGCACAGCTCATGCTGGGGAAACGCATCCGGATTCTGTACATAGCTTGGCGCATTGTCATCGTTGAGGATCCGGTGTTCGCGTCCGGTCAGGTTTTCCTTGAACTGCTTGGAGTACGTCAGCCGTTCGTCATCGAGGTAATCCGGTAGCGGCTGATAAGACAATGCTTGACCATTGACTGTCAAACGCTTGTTTTTATACACTATTTTATCACCCGGCACGCCGACCACCCGCTTGATGTAGTCGAGCGACATGTCTTTCGGATATTTGAAGACCATGACGTCGCCGCGCTGTGGTGAGCCGATTTCGATGATTTTCCTGTTGAGCACCGGCAGCCGGATGCCGTAGGTGAATTTGTTCACCAGGATCAGGTCGCCGACGGTCAGCGTCGGCACCATCGAGCTCGATGGTATCTTGAACGGCTCGTAGAGAAACGAACGCAGGAAAAACACCAGTGCCAGGACCGGAAAGAAGCTGCCGGAATACTCGATCCAGGTCGGCTGGCGCAGGATCGCCGACTCGAGTGCCGCGCGGCTGCGCTCCTCTGTCTTGATGCCATCGATCTGCAGTCGCACGGTGCGCGAATCGAACTCGGCCAGTGCAAGGCTGGCACGCTCGCGGCGTTGCGGCGCCAGCAGGAATACATCGAGGCACCAGATGATGCCGGTGCCGACCGTCAGCGCAAACAGGATCAGGGCAAAATTGCCGAGCAGGGATTGCAGTGTCATTTATCGTCTACTTGTAAGATTGCGAGAAAGGCTTCCTGGGGAATTTCAACGGAGCCGACCTGTTTCATGCGCTTCTTGCCCGCCTTCTGCTTTTCGAGCAGCTTGCGCTTGCGGCTGATGTCGCCGCCGTAGCATTTTGCCAGCACGTTCTTGCGCAGCGCCTTGACGTTTTCGCGGGAGATGATGTTAGCGCCGATCGCCGCCTGGATGGCGACGTCGAACATCTGGCGCGGAATCAGTTCGCGCATCTTGGCCGCCACGGCGCGGCCGCGGTACTGGCTGTTGGCGCGATGGACGATGATGGCCAGCGCATCGACCTTTTCGCTGTTGATCAGCATGTCGACCTTGACCACGTCGGCGCTGCGGTACTCCTTGAATTCATAATCCATCGAGGCATAGCCGCGCGAGGTCGATTTCAGCTTGTCGAAAAAATCCAGCACGATTTCGGCCATCGGCATTTCGTAGGTCAGCTTGACCTGCTTGCCGTGGTAGCTCATGTCGATCTGGTTGCCGCGCTTCTGGGTGCACAGGGTGATGACGGCGCCGACGTATTCCTGCGGCATGTACAAGTTGACGGTGACGATCGGCTCGCGGATTTCCTCGATCTTCGAAGGGTCCGGCATCTTCGACGGATTGTCGACCATCAGGATCGCGCCGTCGCGCAGCACCACTTCGTAGATCACGGTCGGCGCTGTCGTGATCAGGTCCATGTCGAATTCGCGCTCGAGACGTTCCTGCACGATTTCCATGTGCAGCAGCCCCAGGAAGCCGCAGCGGAAACCGAAGCCGAGCGCCTGCGAGACTTCCGGCTCGTATTGCAGCGCGGCGTCGTTGAGCTTGAGTTTTTCCAGCGAATCGCGCAGCGCGTCGTACTGGTTCGCCTCCACCGGAAACAGGCCGGCAAACACCTGCGGCTGCACTTCCTTGAAACCCGGCAGGGCCGCTGCCGCCGGCCTGGCAACGAGGGTGACGGTATCGCCGACCTTGGCAGCTTTTAATTCCTTGATGCCGGCGATGATGAAGCCGACCTGGCCGGCGCTGAGCGCATCGCGCGAGAGCGACTTCGGCGTGAAGACGCCGACGTTTTCGGTCAGGTGCTGGGTGCCGCTGGCCATGAGCAGGATCTTGTCCTTCGGCTTCAGGGTGCCGTTGATGACCCGCACCAGCATTACGACGCCGACATAGTTGTCGAACCAGGAGTCGACGATCAGTGCCTGCAGGGGTGCGGCCGCGTCGCCCTTCGGCGGCGGCACCTTGGCGATCAGCGACTCGAGCACGTCGATGACGCCCAGACCCGTCTTGGCCGAACAATGCACCGCTTCGGATGCGTCGATGCCGATGACTTCCTCGATCTCCGAAATCGCATTGTCCGGATCGGCCGACGGCAGGTCGATTTTATTAAGCACCGGCACGACCTCGACGCCCAGATCGAGCGCCGTGTAGCAATTGGCAACCGTCTGCGCTTCCACGCCCTGGGACGCATCGACCACCAGCAGCGCGCCTTCACATGCCGACAGCGAACGACTGACCTCATAGCTGAAATCGACATGACCGGGCGTATCGATCAGGTTCAGGTTGTAGACCTGCCCGTCGCGCGCTTTGTAGCTCAGCGCCGCCGTCTGTGCCTTGATCGTGATGCCGCGCTCACGCTCGATATCCATCGAGTCCAGCACCTGCGCCTCCATTTCGCGGTCCGACAGGCCACCGCAGATCTGGATGATGCGGTCGGCCAGCGTCGATTTGCCGTGGTCGATATGCGCGATGATGGAAAAATTGCGGATGTTGTTCATTGAATGGCCAGCGTGATGCACGCACTGCGGTTGCAAAAAAGGCGCCTGCATCGGGAAAGTCTCCCAGACGAGCGCCTTGATGAAGAAGGATGTTCAGTCGCAGCATTTTAACGGATTCCAGGGGGGAATGCCCGTGAAATCGTGGCAATGCTGTGCGCGCCCGCCGGCGCGGCAGGCGTGCCGGGCCACGGCATGTCCTGCACGACATTGTTAAAAAAACCACCAATGTTGTTCCAGCGCCCACAGTCACCTGTTGGCAGCGCCACGATCTGTCGCTTTTTGCTCGGCAAAAAAAGCCTGCAGCGCCGCCCGGTCAAGAAAATGATGGCACAGCACGCGCATTGCGCCACCGGTCAGCCTTGCCGCCAGCACCGGCACCAGTTCGTCGTAGCGTGCGACCAGATCCGGGTCGGCATCGACATCGACGATCTCCAGCGTAAATTCGCCAGCGCGCCCGTACGCGATCAGTGCATCGCGCATGTCATCGCAAAGATGGCAGTAGCTGCGCGAATAGATGACCAGTTCGATCATGGCGGTTTGCGTGCTGCAGGCGATCCGAGGCCCGGCATGCGCGGCCCGTTACTGGCCGCCAGGCCGCACCGGCACGAACTGCGACGAGTCGCCGC
>JANXSS010000455.1 GCA_025356535.1 Herminiimonas sp. | reverse complement strand
CAGCCAGCCGAACGACAGCAGCGACAGCCAGCGCGCACCGGAGCGCAGCACGCCCAGCGAATCCGCCCGGTACACCTGTTCGGCCCGGAAGTTTTCCCATATCTTGACGACCTTTTCCAGGCCTTCGCCGAACTGATCGGCATGACAGGCCAGCGCCGTCGCATTGATGGCGCCGGCCGACGTGCCGCAGATGACGTCGTAGGGGTTTGCCGACGCCGGCCAACCCTGTTCGACCAGGATCGCGGAAACCGCCTTGAGCACGCCGACCTGGTAGGCGGCCCGTGCACCGCCACCCGTGAGCACCAGGCCGGTCCGGGTCGGGTAGGGCAAAGGCGGTTCAGCGCGCGTTGGAACGGGGGATGTCATGGCTTCAGAGTAACAGGCGCCTTGGCTGACCAGCCCGAAACAGCGGCCCTCGGGCATGGAAATACAACGGTTTTTCATGCATGGCAGCGCTAGTCGCCCTCTTCGGTGCCTTCGCGCCGCGGATCGGCACCGCCGACCAAGCTGCTGGCGCCATCGACATGGCGCCGCATGATGCCGTGCAGGCCGGAGTTCTGGTCGCTCATGCGGATGACGTGGCCACGGCTGCGCAGCTGTTCGACCAGGGCAGGCGAAACCCGGTCGCGCTCCAGTTCGGTCGGGCCATTGCGACTGCCGAAATTGGGCAGGTCGATCGCCTCCTGCAGCGACAGGCCCCAGTCCATGACGCCGACCAGCACCTTGGCGACGTAATTGATGATTGCCGGCCCGCCGGGCGAGCCGATGACCAGCACCAGCCGGCCGCTCTGGCGTTCCAGCACCAGGGTCGGCGACATGGCACTGCGCGGGCGCTTGCCGGGCCCGACACGATTGGCGACCGGGCCGTCGGCGTCCGCCGCAACCGAGGAGAAGTCGCTGAGCTGGTTGTTGAGCATGAAGCCGTCGACCATCAGGCGCGCACCGAAACCGTTTTCGACCGAGGTGGTCATGGCCACTGCCCTGCCCTGCGCATCGACGATGGAAAAATGCGACGTCGACTGCAGCTCGGGCGACCGGTCCGCGCCGCGCGCCAGGCGAATTCCCAACGGCACGCCGGCGTTTGCCCGGCCGATCGAGCGCTCGCCGATCAATGCCGCGCGTGAAGCCAGATAGGTGCGGTCGATCAGTGCGGCCGGACTGCCGCCGGGCAGCGCCACGAAGTCGGTGTCGGCGACATAACGCTCGCGGTCGGCATAGGCCAGCCGGCCGGCTTCGGCAAACAGGTGCACGCCTTCGGCATCGAGGTTGCCGCCTGCCGGCGCCATCGCAGAGAGTTTTCGGTTCGACAGGATGCCGAGCATCTGGGCGATCGCAATTCCGCCCGAGGATGGTGGCGGCATGCCGCAGACATTCCAGGCGTGGTAGACGGAACAGACCGGCTCCCGCTGCACGGCCTTGTAGTCACGCAGGTCGGCCAGCGACAGGCGCCCGGGATTGGTGGGGTGACCGTTGACGGCGGCGACGATCGCGCGGGCGATCTCGCCCTCATAAAAAACCTGCGCGCCGCTGCTGGCAATGCTGCGCAATACCTTTGCCAGGGCGGGATTTTTCAGCAGATGACCGGCCGGCCAGGGCCGGCCGACGGCGTCGAAAAAATACGCAGCGGCCACCGGATCGCGGGCCAGGAAGCGATCGGCTGCCAGCTGGCCGGCCAGGCGCGGGCTGACCGTGAAACCGCCGTCAGCCAGTGCGATTGCGGGGGCGAACAGCGCTGCCCAGGGCAGCCTGCCGTGCTGCCGGTGCGCCAGTTCCAGCATGCGCACGCCCCCCGGCACCCCCACTGCCCGACCGCCGACGATCGCCTCGAAAAACGGCAGCGGCTTGCCGCGCGCATCCTCGAACAGATGCACGTCGACCGCCGCAGGCGCGGTTTCGCGGCCATCGAATGCGGTCACCGCCTGCCCGTCGAAATGCAGCATGAAGGCGCCGCCGCCGATGCCCGACGATTGCGGCTCGACCAGCGTGAGCACCATCTGCACGGCAATCGCCGCATCGATTGCCGAACCGCCGGCCTTCAGGATCTCGTAGCCGGCATGGGTTGCCAGCGGGTTGGCCGCCGCAACCATGAAGCTTTTTGCGCTCAGTGCCTGTTTGCCGGTGTAGCCGGACGCCGCTTCCGGCGCAATCGACGCCGACCCGGTTTCCGCCTGGTGTGCCGGCACCCCGGCGCAGCCGGCCAGCAGCAGCATCCAGAGCGTGCATGACCAGCGTCGTGCATTCATCGGGCAGCCTGGCGCGGTCTAGCGTTGCGCCAGCCGGTGGCGGCCCGCATCCGGCGTGGCTTGCGCAACCGGCGAAAGACGCCTGCCACTCATTTTGGCTGCATGCGGATGGCGCCGTCGAGGCGAATCGTCTCGCCGTTCAACATGACGTTTTCGATGATGGTGCGGGCAAGGTGCGCGTACTCATGCGCCCGGCCGAGACGCGGCGGGAATGGCACCATGCGCCCCAGTGCCTCCTGGACGTCGGTCGGCATGCCAAGCAGCATCGGTGTCTCGAAGATGCCCGGCGCGATCGTCATGACGCGGATGCCGCTGCGCGACAGGTCGCGCGCCATCGGCAGCGTCAGGCCGACCACCGCTGCCTTCGAGGCGGCATAGGCAGCCTGGCCGATCTGGCCGTCATAGGCGGCAACGGAGGCGGTATTGATGATGACGCCGCGCTCGCCGTCGGCAGTGGCCGCCGTTTTTGCCATTGCTTCGGCAGCCAGGCGCGCCATGTTGAAGGTGCCGACCAGGTTGATGTTGACGGCGCGCTGGAAGGCGTCGAGCGGATGCACGCCGTCCTTGCCGACGGTCTTGATGGCCGGTGCGACGCCGGCGCAGTTGACCAGGCCGCGCAGCGTGCCCATGGCCAGCGCTGCGGCGACGACGGCCATGCCATCGACCTCGGAGGTGACGTCGCAACGGACGAAGGCGCCCTTCAACGCGCTCGCCAGTGCCTGTCCGGCGTCGACCTGCACGTCGGCCAGCACCACGGCACCGCCGTTTTCGCTGATCATGCGGGCCGTTGCAGCGCCCAGTCCGGAAGCGCCGCCGGTGATGATGAATACGCCGTCTTTGATCTGCATTCGTGTCTCCTCGTTCGTACATTGAAATTTTTGTGTCACTGTGCCATGCGCGCTGTCTTTTGGCCAGACCTGCCGCGTGCCTGGCGGCCGTGCTGTCAACGTCGCCGGCGTGCCCGGGCAAAAATGCTGCGCCGGTTCAGCAGCAGACAGGCGGCCACCCCTAGCAGAAAGAGTGGCGCGCCAAGCCGCCAACGCTGCCGCAGCCGCGTCTGCCTGCGCAGTTCACGCAGTACCAATTGGTCTCCCGCGACGATTTCGGCGCGCGCGGCAATGTATTGCCGAAGCCGCTCCTGCTTTTCTTCGGGCATCTGCACGGCGCCCCATCGTACGTCCTGGTCGCGCGCCCGCAGTTCGACCAGCTCTTTTTCCGCGTGCGCGATCGCCTCCGCGGCGTCGCGGCGGGTTGCAACGTCTGCTGGCGGCATGAACAACTCCTGCGCCTGCGGCGCCGCGGCTTCGATCGCATCCAGCCAGGGTTGGTCCATCTGCGGCATCCCCATGATCAGCATGCCCCCCATTGCCGGCACGACGGCCACGGCGCTGCCGAACTGACGCATGCTTGTCCTGCGCAACACGGCAAGCACGCAGGTCAGTGCGGTGGCGGCGCCGAAGGCGGCAACGAGCGCGGGGCCGGTCGGCAGGTCCCATGCCCAGGAGGCGGCCAGGCCGACGGCTGTCATGACTACGCCAAGCAGCCATGCCAGCAGCAGCCGCGCGCGGATCGTTGCCGCCAGCATGCAGGCGATTGCCGCCGGCACGATCAGGTAGGAAAACACCAGCAGGACACCGGCGATACGCACCGACGAGGTGACAACCAGCGCAAACGAGCCGTAGAAGACCATGTCCCACAACAGGACGCGAGCGCCGCGCGCTGCGGCGCGCTGCGGGTGAAAGGATGCCTCGATCAGGGGCCGGCGCAGCAGCCAGTGCACGACGCCGATGGCCGCATACAACATCGCCAGGTGGCGAAGCTGCTCGGTGCCGACGGTGAGAATCGAGCCGATCAGAATCTGCTTGATGTGCTCGGCGCCCTGCGGTGCGCGGTCGAGGACGATCACCCCGAGCGCTGCGCAGACGGCGTAGACGATGCCGATCACGACTTCCTGCCCGATCACCTGCGCATGGCGGCGCGCAACGGCAAACAGGAGCGCTGCGCTCATGGCAAACGTCAGCGCATACCAGTAGGCGGCAGCGCTGTCGACGGCATGGCCGGCGAGGATGGCGATTGCAATGCCGAGTGCGGCCACCTGCGCCAGCGACAGGTCGACGAAGATGATGCCGCGTGCAACCACATGCAGGCCGAAGTAGGCATGAATGCCGGTCAGGACGACGCCGGCCAGAAACGGCAGCAGGAGCAGTTCTGCCATGACCTACTGCAGCGCTTTCGCCAGCCGGGCGACGTTGAGCGCGATGAGGGAAAGATAGCTGCCGGCGGCCGGATCGCCGCCCACCGAGGGCACCATCGTGACGGCAGGCGCGCCGCCATGCGCGGCCAGCTGGCGCAGCAGGTCGCCGTTCGAATCGGGGTTGGCGATCACCAGGCGGACCTTTGCGGCGCGCATGCGGGCAAACAGCGCCGCCAGTTCGGCCGGCGAAGGCGGGATGCCCGGACTCGGTTCGGCGGAAGCGACGATGGACAGGCCGAAGCGGTCGGCGAAATAGGTCCAGCTGTCGTGCAGGACGACGACTCTGGTGCCGGCGTACGGTGCGAGCGCTGCCTTCCAGACGGGTAGCTGTGCATCGAGCCTGGCCAGGAATGCAGCCTGGTTGGTGTCGAAATAGGCTTGCTCTGCCGGACGCAGCCTGGCAAGGGCCGCGCTGATGGCCAGCGCCATCGGCCGGGCGTTTTCCGGATCGAGCCAGTAATGCGGATTGCCGAAGAGGTGGATGTGCGCCTGGCGCTCGGCACGCAGGCGCGGCGTATCGGTCTGCAGCAGGCGAACCGTGCGCGACAGGTCGACCACCGGCGCATCGGTGCGCATCTTGGCAAGCCACGGCTCGTGGTCCAGGCCGATGCGCACCACCAGGTCGGCGCCGCGCAGGCGCAGCAGCTGGGCGGGCTTGAGTTCGAGTGTATGGGGGTCTTGCGACGGTGCTGCCAGGCTTTCGACCGCTACCTGGTTGCCGCCGATGGTCTGGACCAGGTCCTTTATGTCGGTAGTCGTGGCAACGACATGGACCGGCAGCATCGGGGTTGCTGCGAGCGCTTGCCGTGGCGCCGCACTGCAGGCAAGCGCCACGGCAAGGGCGACAAGCACGATCGCCCTCACGTTACGCGCTTACTGCTTGGTGAAGATCGATTTCGGTATCATGCAATGGACGCCCTTGCGGATGTCCACCACTTGCGACACGCGGCAGTCGCCGACCATCGACACCAGTGCATAGGCTTCGTATTTCGTCAGCGGCACCTGCTTTTGCTCGGTCAGCAGATTGACCGCTTCCCGCGTTGCAATCACCATGGCCTTGTTCAGATCCTCGTCGAAGCCGGTGGAGATCCAGTGGGTGTCGGTTTCGATGCGGGGGAAGTCGATCTTCATGTTCTTGTGAACGATCGGCTGCAGCACGATTTCCTTGTAGGAGCACTCCAGCGCCGTCAGGTTGACTTCGCCATTGCCCTGGCGGCAATGCGAGTCGCCGGTCCAGATCAGGCCGCCTTTCTGGAAGACCGGCAGGAACAGTTTCGAGCCGACCTGCAGTTCGTTGATGTCCATGTTGCCGCCATTCTTCCACGGCCGCAGGCTCGACGCCGCGCCATCCGGCTTGCCACCCTTGCGCGGTGTCGGGTCGCTCGGATCGACGCCGACTGCAATCGTCCCCGGGAACGGCTTGAGGTCGATCATGATGCCGGGCTTGAATTCGGTCTGCATCTTCTGCAAGTCGAGATTCATGAACTTGACGTAGCCTTCGGGCATTTCGGAGGCCAGCGCGCCGATGGTCGGAAACTCGGTGCCCGGCAGGTTGAAGTTCACGCCGAATGCCTTCGGCACGATCTTCAGGATGCGGATCTCGATCACGTCGCCCGGTTCGGCGCCGTTGACGTAGATCGGTCCGGTCAGGGAGTGCGGGCCGCCGCCGGGGTTCGACTTGCGCAGCCGGATCAGTTCTTCCATCTTGGCGCCGGGCTGGACCTTGTCATGCGAATGCATCATGGTCTCGACCGAGACCGTGTCGCCCGATTCGATCGTCAGTTTCGGTGGCTCCTTGAGATCGAACCAGCCCCACTGCACCGTATCGAGCGTGGCCGGCAGGTTGTGATGCTTGCCTGGCTTTTCGGTCGGCGCGCCCTTGGATTGGGCCAATGCAGCGCCGCTGGCAAACGCCGCAAGCAATGCGGCGGCGATGAAGGTCCGGACTGCTGGGTACATGCGGTTTCTCCTCAATGCAAACGTTTTTTTGGTTTTCTTAGCAAGGCGCACCTTTCGATCGGCAACACCTCGGCGTTCGATGGTCGGTGGGCAGACCGTGGGGCGATGCCGGCGCACCATCGCCCCATGAATGATAGCGTAGAAGCCACTGAAACCTGGCCACTTCGACATGCCGTGGCCGTTTTACCAAAATCGCGCGCACGCCGACCTTGTCGCGTTGCCAAGCAAGCGTGGTCCGGACGCGCCGGGCCGGTCAAACGCAAGCACTGCAGGAACGATCCGGCATGTGTTGCTGGTGCAATACAAATGCCGAGACTTATTGCTGTAAAGAATTACCAATGCGCTTTACGGTGTACTGTTCAAGTTCTCGTGAGAAACCCCAGGAATTACTTGCCGCACGCTGGATTTGTTTTCCGATGCCACCGATCCTGGCAACAGGAGCGGCTTCGGCGCTACCACTCCACGCACTGCGCGACGCCAGTCATCTGTCCGGAACTGGCGGATCCTGCGGCTCCGCTACCCCATCTGATTTTCCTTTCTTCAAGGCTTTCGTGAAAATTTCCGATTTCAAACTCAGGACGAAGCTGTATCTCGGCTTTGGCCTGCTCGTTCTCTTGCTGCTGATTCTGTCGGCGGCCAATCTGATTCAGACCAAGGGCATCAGCGAACTCATGAAGGCGCAAACCACGTTGCGCACCCAGAAGCTCGAGCAGTTGTATGTGGTGCGCGAAGCACTTGCCCAGACCGGCCTGGCCGCGCGCAATGCCTATGTGTTCCCCGATGACAAAAGCGCAAATGTCGAGCTCGACCTGTTGGACAAGGAAAAAGCCATCTACCTGGAAGCCCTGACAAAACTGGCGCCGCTGTTTGCCGACAATCAGGATTTCGGCAAGGTCCAGAAGGGGTTGCTGCAGATGGCCGACGAGCTCAAGCGCCCCCGCTTGTACCGGGCCGACAAGAAGATGGCCGAGTTCGGCGAATTCCTGGTCAAGGAATGCAGCCCGCTGCGGCGTCAGATCGTGGCCGACATGGACGTGGTCCTGAAATCGGTGCAGGGCGCGCTGGACGCGCAGACCGTCAGCGCCGAGCAGTCGGTTGCCGCATCGACGATCTTCACCGAGGCAATGTCCGCAGTGGCGCTCCTGTTTAGCGTCGTCATCGCCTGGCTGACCGCGCGCAGCATCACGGTGCCGGTCAATGCTGCCGTAAAGGTCGCCCAGACTGTCGCCGCCGGCGACCTCACCAGCACCATCGTGGTGACGTCAAAGGACGAGACCGGCCAACTGCTGCAGGCACTCAAGGACATGAACGGCAGCCTGGCGACGATGGTCGCCGAAGTTCGGACCGGCACCGAAACGATTGCCACGGCTTCGTCCGAAATCGCATCGGGCAATCTCGACCTGTCCTCGCGTACCGAGCAACAGGCTGCCTCGCTGGAGGAAACGGCGTCGTCGATGGAAGAACTGACGTCGACCGTGAAACAGAACAGCGAGAATGCGGCGCAGGCCAACAAGATGGCGCAGGCAGCATCCGAAGTTGCCGCCCGTGGCGGCGCCGTGGTGTCGCAGGTGGTCGATACGATGAACGCGATCAACACCTCGGCCAAGAAGATTGCCGACATCATCAGCGTCATCGACGGCATTGCCTTCCAGACGAATATCCTGGCGCTCAATGCAGCGGTCGAAGCCGCGCGCGTGGGCGAACAGGGCCGCGGCTTTGCAGTGGTTGCCACCGAGGTGCGCAATCTGGCGCAGCGTTCGGCCGCCGCCGCAAAGGAAATCAAGGGCCTGATCAACGACTCGGTGGAAAACGTCGAAACCGGCAGCAAGCTCGTCTCGCAAGCCGGCAGCACGATGGATGAAATCGTCGACAGCATCCGGCGTGTCACCGACATCATGACCGAAATCGCTGCGGCCTCGATCGAACAGGGCAGCGGCATCGAGCAGGTGAACCAGGCAGTGAGCCAGATGGACCAGGTCACGCAGCAGAACGCGGCGCTGGTCGAACAAGCCGCCGCCGCTGCGGCATCGTTGCAGGATCAGGCGCACGGCCTGAGCCAGCAGATGAGCGTCTTCAAGATCAGCGCCGACAGCCATGCAAGGCGGCCGGTCGTCTCACGCACGCCTGCACTGCAGGAACGTGCGGCAGTCAAGAGACCGGCTGCACGGGCGCGGATTGCCGCCGCTACGACACCGGCCCGGCGTCCTGCGCCAGCGCTGCAAGGCGCCGGCAACAGCGCCGACTGGGAGCAGTTCTAACGCTGCGTTGACCCAGGGGTTGCGGCAGCCGGTTCGGCAACCGGCAGCGCCGGCACCGCGGGCGTGGCCACCCGGGCTGCGGCCGGCGCCGACACCGATGCAGCCGTCGCCGGACCGATCTGCAAACCGGTGACCGGCAACAGCGGCACCAGCAAGAGCGCCACGATGTTGATGATCTTGATCAGCGGATTGACGGCCGGGCCGGCAGTGTCCTTGTACGGGTCGCCGACGGTGTCGCCGGTGACGGCCGCCTTGTGGGCTTCGGACCCCTTGCCGCCGTGGTGACCATCCTCGATGTATTTCTTCGCATTGTCCCAGGCGCCGCCACCGGTGGTCATCGAGATGGCAACGAACAGGCCGGTGACGATCGCACCCATGAGCAGGCCGCCAAGCGCCGCCGGCCCCAGGATCATGCCGACCAAAATCGGCGCGACCACCGGCAGCAGCGACGGCACGATCATTTCCTTGATCGCTGCGGTGGTCAGCATGTCGACCGCCTTGTCGTACTCCGGCTTGCCGGTGCCGTCCATGATGCCCTTGATGTCGCGGAACTGGCGCCGCACCTCGACCACCACGGCGCCGGCGGCGCGTCCGACCGCCTCCATTGCCATGGCGGCAAACAGGTACGGTATCAGCCCGCCGATGAACAGGCCGACGATCACCATCGGGTTCGACAGGTCGAAGGAGGTCGACTTGTTGACCGAGTCGAGCGCATGGGTGTAGTCGGCAAACAGCACCAGCGCGGCCAGACCGGCCGATCCGATGGCATAGCCCTTGGTGACGGCCTTGGTGGTGTTGCCGACCGCATCGAGCGGATCGGTAATCGCCCGCACCGATTCCGGCATGCCGGACATCTCGGCGATGCCACCGGCGTTATCGGTGATCGGGCCGTAGGCGTCGAGGGCCACGATGATGCCGGCCATCGACAGCATCGCGGTGGCGGCAATGGCGATGCCGTACAGGCCACCGAGCGCATACGACACCAGGATCGCCACGCAGACCGCCAGCACCGGATAGGCGGTCGACTTCATCGACACGCCGAGACCGGCGATGATGTTGGTGCCATGGCCGGTGGTCGAGGCTTCGGCGATATGCTGCACCGGCTTGAAGTCGGTGCCGGTGTAGTACTCGGTGATGTAGACCATCAGGCCGGTGAGGACGATGCCGACCACCGTCGAGCCCATCATCGGCATGCGCATCTCCGGCGGCATGACGGTCCAGGTGACGACCGCAAAGCCGATCAGCGACAGGCCGGCGGCCCACCACAGGCCCGTGTAGAGCGCCGACATGATCTTCTTGCCGGGCTTTGCCTTGACCATCGAACAGCCGACGATCGACGCCAGGATCGACACGCCGCCCAGCATCAGCGGATAGAGCGCGGCCTGCAGTTCGGCGCCCTTGATCACGAGCGCGCCGAGCAGCATGGTGGCAATCAGCGTGACGACATAGGTTTCGAAGAGGTCGGCTGCCATGCCGGCGCAGTCGCCGACGTTGTCGCCGACATTGTCGGCAATGACCGCCGGATTGCGCGGATCATCCTCGGGTATGCCGGCTTCGACTTTCCCTACCAGGTCGGCGCCCACATCCGCACCCTTGGTGAAGATGCCGCCGCCCAGGCGCGCGAAGATCGAGATCAGCGACGCGCCGAAGGCCAGGCCGATCAGTGGCTGGATCAGGTCGTGCAGCGCCGTCGTGCCCGGTGCAGCACTGCCCGCCGCGCTGGTGAGATACCAGTAGAAAAGCGTGACACCCAAGAGGCCCAGGCCCACCACCAGCATGCCGGTGATCGCCCCGCCCTTGAAGGCCACGTCGAGCGCCTGGTTCATGCCCTTGGTCGCCGCCTGTGCGGTGCGCACGTTGGCCCGCACCGAGACGTTCATGCCGATGAAACCGCAGGCGCCCGACAGCACGGCGCCGAGCAGGAAGCCGACGGCCGTCACCAGTCCCAGCAGCACGCCGATCAGCACACACAGCACCACGCCGACGATTGCGATGGTGCGGTACTGTCGCGCCAGGTAGGCCGCCGCACCGACCTGGATCGCGGCGGCGATTTCCTGCATTCGAGCGTTACCGGCATCCTGCTTGAGTATCCAGGTACGTGACATCATGCCGTAGAGGACGGCGATGATGCCGCATGCGACGGCGAACCATAAACCTGCTGCCATATTGTCTCCTTTTTTGTAAACACCAAAGTTACGACCACTACGAAAGCGTTGAATCCGGTGCGGCGCCGAATGCAGATTGCACACCTGGCCGCGCTCGATCTGGACAATCACGTACTGCAAACTTTTTAGTGCCAATTCCGGGAAACACATGGTGCGGTCCGGCTTGCCAGTTGGCCGGTCGCGCAATCAGAAAGGCTTCCCTGACGGACCATCGGAGGCCGCCACAATTGCATCGTCAGGCGAAAAAAAAGCGGACACTGCAGTCCGCTTTTTTTTCACTCCGACAGTGCCGCAAAGGCTAGCTCGCGGATGCCGTCGACTTCGCCGACACCGGCGATCTTCCGGTATTTCGGTGCGCCCGGTGCGCCGCTCCTTGCCCAGTCGTTGTAGTAGGCGACCAGGATTTCGGTCTGCTCGTGGTAGACCTGCAGCCGATGGGTGACGGTGGCTTCCTTGTCATCCTCGCGCTGGATCAGTGCCTCGCCGGTCAGGTCGTCGATGCCGGCGACTTTCGGCGGATTGAACTTGACGTGATAAGTGCGCCCGGATGCCGCATGCACCCGACGCCCGCTCATGCGTTCGACGATGGCGGCATCGGGCACGTCGATCTCGAGCACGAAATCGATCGCCACGCCGGCTTCCTTCAACGCATCGGCCTGTGGCACGGTGCGCGGAAAGCCGTCGAACAGGTAACCGTTTTCGCAGTCGGACTGTTTCAGGCGCTCCTTGACCAGGCCGATGATGATGTCGTCGGAAACCAGCGCACCCGAATCCATGACGCTTTTGGCTGCCAGGCCCAAGGGCGTGCCGGCCTTGACGGCAGCGCGCAACATGTCGCCGGTGGAGATCTGCGGTATGTTGAATTTTTCCTTGATGAAGTTTGCCTGCGTGCCCTTGCCGGCGCCGGGCGGCCCGAGCAGTATCAGGCGCATGTTGTTCGAGGCAGATGCCATGTGGTTTCCTCAGACGAGATTGGATGGTGGTGTAGGGACTGTCTTGGCAATCTTCACCAGGGATGACGGATGATGCATTTATAACTAATCAACTTTGCACGAAACTTAACACAGAATTTCATCAAACCGGCGGCCCACTCTTGATTTCAAATAACCGCGTCCGTGAAAAGCCGCCGTACCCGCAGCAGGTCTTCCAGCGTGTCGACGCCGGCTGCCGGAACATCGTCTGTCACGTGGACGGCAATCGCCAATCCATGCCACAGCACCCGCAACTGTTCGAGCGCCTCGATCTGCTCCATGGGCGCCGGCGCCAGGCTCGGATAGGCTTGCAGGAAATCGTTACGGTAGGCGTACAGGCCGACATGGCGCAGCGGCTGCAAGCCGGGCGGCAGCACGCCTGCCAGGGCCGCAGGCAGGGTACCGCTTGCTGCGGCGCTGCTGAAACCGTCGCGATGCCAGGGCACCGGCGCGCGTGAAAAATAGAGCGCCTGCCCGGCCGCATTCAACACCACCTTCACGACGTTGGGGTTGAAGAATTCGTCGACGCAGGTCAGCGCATGGGCCGCCGTTGCCATCGGAACCGACGCCGACACCAGCGCTGCGGTGGCGGCAATCAGGGCGGGCGCGATCAGCGGCTCGTCGCCCTGCACGTTGACGATCACGCAATCGGGCGGCAGGCCGATGCGGGCAGCGGCCTCGGCAATCCGGTCGGTGCCGCAAGGATGGTCGGTGCGGGTCAGGCAGACCTCGATGCCGTGCGCCGTGCAGGCAGCAGCGATATCGGCGTGGTCGGCCGCCACCAGCACCCGGGCTGCGCCGGAAAGCAGCGCGCGTTCGGCCACGCGCACCACCATCGGCTTGCCGCCGATGTCGGCCAGCGGCTTGTTTGGCAGGCGCGTCGAAGCAAGCCGCGCCGGAATGATGACGATGAAGGCCATCAGCAGGCGCGGTGCACGGGTCGCAGCGGTTGCAAGGCGGTCTTGCCGTATCAGGGGACGCTGCTGCCGGCCGCCGGCACGACGGTTGCGGCATTGAGGTCGCGGGCATCGTCGGCCCACATGATCGGAATGCCGTCACGTACCGGATAGGCCAGCTTGTCGGGGCGGCAGATCAGCTCCTGCGCCTTCTTGTCGAAGTCGAGCGGACCCTTGCAGAGCGGGCAGACCAGAATGTCAAGCAGTTGGGAATCCACGCAGTCTCTCCAGAATTTTTTCGGCGAAGGGTGCAGCAAGGGCTGCATTGACCGGCACCACCCAGAGCCGCGGGTCGGTCGCCAGTGCCGCAATGTCCTTGCATTTTACTGCATCCTTTTCGGTGATCAGGATGCATTCGGCGCTGCAATCGGCAAATGTCCGTGCGCTGAAAGGGTGGTGGTCCGGCAGCGGCAGCGTCTCGAAGACCAGGCCGGCGGCAGCCAGGGTAGCGAAGAAACGCGCCGGGTTGCCGATGCCCGCCGCCGCCATGATGGTCGGCGCCGGGTCGGTTGCAGCAAGCGCTGCCAGGGTGATGCGCTTGCTGCGGTCGCGCAACTGCTCGGCCACCGGCGCATGCAACTGCATGGCAAAGACGCCGTGCGCAAGCGCTGGTGCCGGCTTTTGCGCAGGCAGCGTGCCGACGTTTTCCACGCTGAAGTCGCGCCGGCGCGATACCGGTTCGCGCAGCGGCCCGGCCGGCAGCAGCCAGCCGTTGCCGGTGCCGCGTGCATCGCCGAGCACGATCTCGATGTCGCGCGCGAGCCGGTAGTGCTGCAGGCCGTCGTCGGCAATGATGACGGTGGTCCCGGGATGGGCCGCCAGCAGGGCCCGGCCGGCTGCGACGCGGTCGCGTCCCACCACCAGCGGACAACCGGTGCGCTGGGCGATGAGCACCGGTTCGTCGCCGATCTGGCTGGCATGCGAGCCGGGCAGCACTTCCTGCACGCCCGCCTCCTTGCGGCCGTGGCCGCGCGAGATCACGCCGGGCCGGTGGCCGGCCTGGCGTAATGTCTCGACCAGCCAGATCGTCAGCGGCGTCTTGCCGGTGCCACCGACGAAAAGGTTGCCCACAACGATTACCGGCACCGGCAGGTGTTGTTGCCTGCACGGTCCGAACCGGTAGGCGGCGCGCCGGGCCATGGCCAGCAGGCCGAAGAGCAGGGACAGCGGCCACAACAGGCAGGCGACGGGACCGCGATGCATCCAGGTGCGCAGGAAAAAAGCCTCCAGCGGCGCCCGGCCTGCGGTGCTGTCGCGGCTGTTCTCGCTACCTCTTGCCACTGGTCTGGGCGGCGAAGGTAACCCGGTCGAAGCCGGCAAGGCGCGCCGCTTCCAGCACGTTGATGACCGACTGGTGGGCGGCAGTCGCATCGGCATTGATGATGACGACCGGCGCCTTCTGGCCCGGCGGCGCGCCCTGCGAGGCGGTTTTCATTTCATCGGCAAGACCGCCGGCGTCGCGGGTCGCCACGCGCACGTTGTTGACCGCGTAGTTGCCTTGCGGGTCGACGGCGACATTGATCTCGAACGGCTGCTGCAGGGCTTTTTCCGCGTCGGCGGTCGGCAGCGTCACCTGCAGCGCGGTGAACTTGCTGTAGGTGGTGGTCACCATCAGGAAGATCAGGATCACCAGCAGCACGTCGATGAAAGGAATCAGATTGATTTCCGGGTCTTCGCGGCCGCGGCCTTTTCGAAAGTTCATGGTTGGCTCCCGAAATGGTTTTACTTGCGAATGCCGTGGACGGTATCGACGAAACGGATTGCCTGCTGCTCCATGTCGATGATGAAGCTGTCGACGAGCGCGCGGAAGTGCCTGTAGAAGACCAGCGCCGGCATGGCGATCGCCAGGCCGAAACCGGTGTTGTAGAGCGCCACCGAAATGCCGTGCGCCAGTTGCGCCGGATTGGCGCCGGTCGCATTTTGCGCGCCGAAGATCTCGATCATGCCGACCACGGTGCCGAACAGGCCCATCAACGGCGCCAGCGTGGCGATGGTGCCCAGCGTGGTGAGGAAGCGCTCCAGCGCATGCGCGGTGCCGCGCCCGGCTTCCTCGATCGATTCCTTCATGATCTCGCGCGGCGCCTGCAGGTTGCGCAGGCCGGCGGCAAGCACCTGGCCCAGCGGCGAATTCTTTTCCAGCGTCGCCACCACGTTGGCATCGACCTTGCCGTTGTGATAGACCCGGATGACTTCGTTCAGCAGATTCGGCGGCAGGATTCGCGAGCGGCGCAGGTACAATAATCGCTCGATGATCAGTGCCAGCGCAATCATGGATGCGGTCAGCAAGAGCCAGATCGGCCAGCCTGCAGCTTGAATAATGGCGAGCAAATTCGGCTCCTTCGGTGATTGGTTGCTTTGGATAAGGATACGAATGTAACGTGTTGGCCGCTTGCGGGCAAGCGGCATAACGGGCTGAAAAGTTGTTCACACAAACTGTGGATAACTTTGTGGACAACCTGTTGCAAAGTCGCAAAGCCCTTGATTTCAAACGTACTTTATTGACTGCACAAAAAATGAGCGTTCGCAAACGTGATTAAAATCAACAACTTGGAAACACCCTGGGGGCACGCGGTGGAATGTGACGCACGTGTTACAGAATCGCCGGGCTGTGGACAGCTTGCACCATGAGCGGCGACACAGCCCTGCCCGGCAGCGCCGGCCAGCCGCCGGTACTGAGCGTGTCGGCCCTGAACCAGGCGGTGGCGCGCCTGCTGGAGCGCAGCTTTCCGCTGGCGTGGGTGTCGGGAGAAGTCTCCAACTTCACCCGCGCCGCTTCCGGGCACTGGTACTTCAGCCTGAAGGACGACGGTGCACAGGTGCGGGCAGTGATGTTTCGCGGTCGCGCCCAGTATGCCGATTTCCTGCCCAAGGAAGGCGACCGCGTCGAGGTACGGGCGCTGGTGACGCTGTATGCGGCGCGCGGCGACTATCAGCTCGGCGTCGAGGCGATCCGCCGCGCCGGCGTGGGCAACCTCTATGAAGCATTCCTGCAACTGAAGGCAAGGCTGGACGCCGAGGGCCTGTTCGACGCCGCGCGCAAGCAGCCGGTGCCACATTTCGTCACGTGCATCGGCATCGTCACCAGCCCGCAGGCAGCAGCCTTGCAGGACGTGCTGACAACGCTTGCCCGGCGGGCGCCGCACTGTCGCGTCATCGTCTACCCGAGCCCGGTGCAAGGCGCCGGCGCCGGCGAGAAGATCGCTGCAACGATCGCCACGGCTGCCGCGCGCCGGGAATGCGACGTGCTGTTGGTGTGTCGTGGCGGCGGCAGCATCGAGGACCTGTGGGCATTCAATCACGAAGCCGTGGCGCGCGCCATCGTCGCCTGCCCGATGCCGGTCATCAGCGGCGTCGGCCATGAAACCGATGTGACGATTGCCGACTTTGCAGCCGACCTGCGCGCACCCACGCCGACGGCTGCAGCCGAGCTGGCGACCCGGCCGCTGGTCGAATGGCTGGCGCAGGTCGCGGGCCTGGAGTCCGATTTGCAGCGTGGATGGCGGCGCCTGCAGGCTGAACGCACCCAGACGCTCGACTGGATGGCGCGCCGCCTGGTCAGTCCGCAGGCGACCATCCGCCATGAAGGCATGAAGCTGCAGGCGCTGCAGCAACGGCTCTCGCTTGCAACGCGGGGGCCGCTGGGCAGCGCCGGGCATGCAATGCAGCGGCTGGCTATGCGGCTGGCAAACCAGTTGCCCGACGCGGCGGTACCGCGCCTGCAGGTGGCCGAGCGGGCGCTCCGGCTGAGCAGCCGGATGGCAGTGCTGCAGCAGCACCGGCGCCAGGCACTGGCGCACCTGTCGGCGCAGCTCGATCTGCTCGATCCGCAGCGCACGCTCGAGCGCGGCTATGCCATCGTCACCGACGAGCGCGGTGCGATCGTGCGCTCGCCGCAGGCGCTGCATGCACGCGCCGTGATCGGCGTTCGCCTGGCCGACGGCAGCGCGCAGCTCGGCATCGCCAGCGTGCAGGCGCGTATCGAATAGGCGTCGCATGCGGGCCGATCAAACCGGGCGCAGCATGCGCGCATCGGGCATCGGCCTTACAATGACGGTCCTACCAAAACAGTATCTTCTCCCCCCAACAACACGAAGGATGACAATGGAACATACCCTGCCGCCCCTGCCCTATGCGATGGACGCCCTGGCGCCGCACATCTCCAAGGAGACGCTCGAATACCACTATGGCAAGCATCACCAGACCTATGTCACCAACCTCAACAACCTGATCAAGGGCACCGAATTCGAGAGCACCTCGCTCGAAGAAATCATTAAAAAAGCCTCCGGCGGCGTCTTCAACAATGCAGCGCAGGTCTGGAACCACACGTTCTACTGGAACGGCATGACGCCTGCCGGCACCGGCACGCCAACCGGCCCGCTGGCCGATGCGATCGCTGCAAAATGGGGCTCGTTCGACAAGTTCAAGGAAGAGTTCGGCAAGTCCTGCGCCGGCAATTTCGGCTCCGGCTGGACCTGGCTGGTCAAGAAAGCCGATGGCGCAGTCGACATCGTCAACACTTCCAACGCCGCCACGCCGCTGACCGGCGCCGACACGCCGCTGCTGACCTGCGACGTCTGGGAGCATGCCTACTATATCGATTACCGCAATGCCCGGCCTAAATACGTCGAAACATTCTGGAAGCTGGTGAACTGGGATTTTGCAGGCAAGAACTTCGCTTAAAAAGCAACTTGCGGCTACCTGCGCCGGCAACATCGCCGGCGGATGAAAAAAAGGCAGTGCAGTCATGCACTGCCTTTTTTTTACAGGTGCTGCGACGCCTGCAGCGCTGGCTTCATGGCTATGGCTTGACGAAACGCAGCGCAAAGCGATCGGTCATGTGTTCCATCTCGGACGACCTGCGGCTATGGTCGTCGGCCGGATTGCGCAGGTAGTCACCGGATTGTTCGAGCTTGAAGCCGACCTGCTCGAAATCGCTGCGCACCTGCGCCGGATCGATCCGGTGCAGCGTGCTGGTCGTCGTCACACCGGTGCCCGGTGCCGATGCGTGATCGATCACCACCAGGTGCCCGCCCGGCTTCAGTGCCGCAAACAGGCGACGGTTCATGTCGAGGCGGTCGATCGGCAGATTGGCAATGTCGTGGTACGACAGATTGATCGTCACCAGGTCGAGTGCCGGCGTGCCAGGCGGCACCGGATCGTCGTAAGGCCGCGTCACCACGACAATATTGGGTTGCGGGTTATCTGCGAGGCGCTTGTCGAGCGCGGGACGCGCGGATTGTCCCTGTGCATACACCCTGCCGCTGGCGCCAACTGCCAGCGCCAGCAACTGCGTCGTATTGCCAGCGCCTGAAGAAACATCCATTACCTGCATGCCCGGCCGGACGCCGGCAAAACCGAGGAATGCAAGCGGCTTGCGGTTGGCGTCAGTAAGGCGGTCGTCGGCCGTGCGCAGCGGGCTGACGACGGCGCCTTGGTACGCCGCGGTGTCGGGTGGCGACGCTGTCGTGCTGCTCGTCGCACAGCCGGCCACGGCAAGTGCTACTGCCAAGGGCAGCAGCAAGGCGCCGGCGGCATGGTTTTTGAACCGGGCAATCCCGTTGAATTTGTTATTTGACAAGGTTTATCTCCTGCACAGGTTAAGAATCGAGGTCGGACAGAAATTGCTTGAATGCACTTCACGCCCCTGATACCGGAGCGCGACAGGCGTGATGGCTTTCCGACAGGCCGGTTGCAAGGGGCTTGCGGCAAAGCATGGTCAGACACATGTTTCAGCCCGATATTTTGCCTGCTGTGATCAACAAATCTTCAGTGCGGGCAGACAACAACACAAGTTTCAACGTTCGGCACGGCGTTGGAATCGTGCGATCTGCGGTGCTAGTGTTGCCATAAGTCAACTTACCATACAAGGCCTGATCTTTTCATGAAAGCAATCGCACTTCTCGCCACCCTATCGCTCATGACAACGCTCGCAGGTTGCAGCGCCGAGCAACCCGGCCGCCCGGCACCCCAGGCAGCGCACGGCACCGTCGACCCAAGCATACCAGCAGTTACGATCACGGCCCGGCGCATGAGCGCCAGCGAGAAACTGGCCTACGACCGTAGCCTCACGGCCAACGTCGCAGGGTTGAAAACAGGCAACTGACGCGTAGTTACCATCCTGCCGATGCCGGTCCCGGCGCCGGCACTTCATTCCACCGACATCTGCCGAACCCGGATACCTTTCGCGCCAGCGTTGTCTTGCATGCGTGCACAACCGCCGCCATGCAGCACAGGTCCGTCCCGCGCACCGGAAAGCACCCATCGACCTGTCGTCAACCGTCCTGGCCAGTCCGCGTCCCGGCGCGACTGTCAATCCTGCATTGTCGCGCCGCCTGCATGCATGCAAGGCCATTTGCACGCGTGAGAAAAAACTGAAGTTAATTGATATTTTTACAATATCTATACCGGTTGCACGGCGCAATGACATTTCACTTCAGTATTTTTTTTCATTCCTGCGTGCATTTTTCTAAGCCCTTGAAAACACACCAATAATCAATTAATACAATTAATTATTCACTTGTCGTATCAGTATTTTATTTACTTATAGTATTTTTTTTACTATCCTACGGTTGCGCTCATGTCTTGCATCAGACAGCGGAGGCGAGTAGCACGGTAATACGTGACTGAAACCAGCAGGAAACTTCCAGTCACCACTGGTTCCGATGAAGTTGAGACTTGGCGATAGCTGATGCAACTTTTGACAACCGGAGCAAAGCAGTCGAGCCCAACTGGCGTTGCAAGTATGCAACCAAACGGAATTTGTCCAAAGCATCAACAAGCAAAGGAATCTCATGAAAATCGCCGTCTGCACTCGTCACGACAAGGTATTTCACTACGTTCAGGACGCGCTTGCACCAACGCATATTGAGTGCGAGCATTTTGTCACCGAAGCTGCTTTGCTACGCACCTTGCGACGCCGTACGTTCGATCTGATCGTCGTGGATTCCGATAACCAGATGCCGAACGACGCACCGGTATTTTCCTGGCTCAATTGCCGCACCGACGAAAGCACGCCTGTGGTGCTGCTCTCGTCGACACAGCGCGAAGGCCAGTTGGCTTTCGCCCTCGACGCCGGCGCCGACGATTTTGTCGTCAACGCCTTTGATTCGGCCGAACTGGTGGCCCGCCTGCAGGCCGTGCTGCGCCGCTACCGTCCGAAGACAGCGCGCCGCTCCATCGAAATCGGCGGCTTCCTGCTCGACCGCGAGTCGCGCCGCCTGCTCGACAACGGTGTGCCGGTTGCACTCACTTCGCGCGAATTCACCATGGCATGGCTGCTCTTTTCATCGCCGGGCATGTATTTCTCGCGCGATGCCATCAGCGTGTCGATCTGGGGTGTCGACAGCGATGTCGCCAGCCGCACCATCGAGCAGCATGTCTACAAGCTGCGCAAGAAGCTGCATCTGTGCGAAGAGCGTGGCGTCATCATTCGCACTGCCTACACGCACGGCTACCGCCTGGAAATCTGTTCGCAACCGCTGGTGCCGACTTCCCTGATGCATGCCGCCGCGACTGCACTACCGGCGGGCAGCGTGGTTGAACTGGCGACCAGCTAGCCGACGCGGACTGTTCCGGACGGGCCTGCAGGGGTCCGGATGTGAGCAGCCCCGCAAGCCGGATGGGTATGTAACCGAAGGCCCGTGTCGTCACCGACACGGGCCTTCGGCTTTTTGCCCAGAGCAGATTTCGAAATGGCGTATGCGTGATGCGTATCGATTCGGGCCGCAGTGCAAGGCGCAGGGAGCGCCGTGCAGCGGGCTACACAAGCGCCCTGCAACGCTGCAATATGGTGCGCAGCGGTGCATAGCGCGCGTATGCCATTTCGAAATCTGCTCTAAGGAAGCGCTGATCAATGCACGATTTCTGGTTCGTTCCTGATTTTTCGGCGTTGAAAGTCGGCACATTGCGGACTTGGTCCGACCGAGGTGTTGACGATTGCCTAGAACTGATCCACTTAAAGCAATAAATTTCATCTAAATTTGACCCACGTGATTGAATCACCTGCTTAATGTTTGAGCAGGGAGACAGGGAGTGATCACAGTGGGCATGTTAGCCAAGATCAGGC
>JANXSS010000451.1 GCA_025356535.1 Herminiimonas sp. | reverse complement strand
GCCTGATCTTGGCTAACATGCCCACTGTGATCACTCCCTGTCTCCCTGCTCAAACATTAAGCAGGTGATTCAATCACGTGGGTCAAATTTAGATGAAATTTATTGCTTTAAGTGGATCAGTTCTAGGCAATCGTCAACAGCTCTACACCCCTCTGAGATACCCTGGCGGGAAGGCGCGCTTCGCCCCATTCATCGCCGAAACCATGCGTTTGAATGGGTTGGACGGTGGCCACTATCTTGAACCCTATGCTGGTGGCGCCGGCGTGGCGCTTGAGTTGCTTTTCCATGGACATGCGAGCCACGTCCACATCAATGATTTCGACCCCGCCATCAATGCCTTCTGGGCGGCTGTGACCGAGCATTCGGAAAAGCTCATGAAGCTTCTGCATGACACCCCTGTCACCATGGATCAATGGTTTCATTGGCGCTCAGTCCTGCGGGGCGAGATCCCCGCGACAGTCGTCGAGCGTGGCTTCGCGACGCTCTTCATGAATCGCACCAATAGGTCCGGCATCCTCAAGGGCGGCGTCATCGGTGGGCTGGGGCAGTCCGGCGAATACAAGCTCGATGCGCGATTGAATAAGGCGGCCCTGAGCTCGCGGATTGAAAAGATCGCCGAGCGAGCGGCGGACATCTCCGTCTATTGCGAAGACGCCCATGCGTTGTTGAAGCGCTGCGGCGATCTTCTTCCGAAAAAGGCGCTGGTCTACTTGGACCCTCCCTATTACGTAAAGGGGCGTGGGCTGTATCGAAACTTCTATCAACATGACGACCATCTGGCCATAGCCAAGCTGTTGCAGTCGCGCGCATTCACCAAGCACTGGGTGGTCTCTTACGACAATGCGGAGGAAATCTGCGCCATGTATCAGTTGAGCAAGGGCCTGAGCTACAGCCTGAACTACACGGCGCAGACGCGTTACATCGGAAGTGAAGTCATGTTTTTCAGCCGCAAGCTGCTTGTGGCGGATGATCAAATCCCACAGTCGAAGATGGCAGCATAGAACGCCTAAGACTGTGGAAAGCCAAATCCGGACAGAGGTCTAAATTCCGACCCATTATTCAGCCTTTATGACCTAGCTGAAGCCGGTAGTCATAGGCCCGTAAATAGGCTGATCAAAATTTACTGAGAACGATAAGACTACTCAGAGTCCCGAAAAATGTTGCAACTAGCGGGACAAGTTGCAACTATTTCGGGATCCTACAATGCTAGACGTCGATATTGCCCGCTTGCAGTGCATTCAATTCAATGAACGCCCGCCGTGGCTCGACGTCATCGCCCATCAGCGTTGCAAAGATCTGGTCGGCGGCGATTGCATCCTCGATCTGCACCTTCAACAGCCGACGCACCGTCGGGTCCATCGTGGTTTCCCAGAGCTGGCTCGGGTTCATCTCGCCCAGACCCTTGTAGCGTTGCTTCGAGACGCCACGCTCGGCTTCTTCCCGCAACCATGCCATGGCCTGATGAAAGTCACCGATGCCGGACTCCTTGACCCGTTCACCGACGCCGCGCCGCACCAGCGCACCCGGCCCGATCAGGCCCTTGAAAGTTGCCGCTGCATTTGCCAGCACCTGGTAATCCGGTCCGCTGACGAAATCGGCATCGATCACGCTGATCTTGTAGTTGCCGTGATACAGGCGCTGGATGCGCAGCATGTGCTTGTCCGACAGTTCATCGGACTTGACCAGCACTTCGACCGAGGGATCATTAATTGCGTGCATCATCGCGGCAGCCGAGGTTTCGGCCGCTGCGATGGTCGAGAGGTCGAGCGTGACGCCGGTCATGATGGCTGACAGGGCCGCATCGTCGACGGCGCGCGTCAGGCGCATGATGATCGCATTGGCGGTGTTGTATTGACGTACCAGTTCGGCAAGTGCCTCGCCACTGATCGGCGCGGCGTTTTCCTGCGGCACCAGCGCTGCATCGTTCAGCGCGATCTGCATCATGTAGCTGGCTTCCTCGACATCGTCCTTCAGGTAACGCTCGTCGCGGCCGTGCTTGACCTTGTAGAGCGGTGGCTGGGCGATGTAGACATGGCCGCGCTCGACCAATAGCGGCATCTGCCGGTACAGCAAGGTCAGCAGCAGCGTGCGGATATGCGCGCCATCGACGTCGGCGTCGGTCATGATGATGATGCGGTGATAGCGCAGCTTGTCGATGTTGAATTCGTCGGCGCCGATCGAGGTGCCAAGGGTCGCGATCAAGGTCGTGATCTGCTCGCTTGACAACATCTTTTCGAAGCGAGCCTTCTCGACATTGAGCACCTTGCCGCGCAGCGGCAGGATCGCCTGGAACTTGCGGTCGCGACCCTGCTTGGCAGAGCCGCCGGCCGAATCTCCCTCGACGATGTAGAGCTCACACAGCGCCGGATCCTTTTCCTGGCAATCGGCAAGTTTTGCCGACAGGCCCAGGCCGTCCATGACACCCTTGCGGCGCGTCAGTTCGCGTGCCTTGCGCGCGGCTTCCCGGGCGCGGGCGGCCTCGACGATCTTGCCGCAGATGATCTTGGCGTCGTTCGGCTTTTCCTGCAGATAGTCGGAGAGCGTCTTGGCGACGATTTCCTCGACCGGGCCGCGCACCTCCGAGGACACCAGCTTGTCCTTGGTCTGCGAGCTGAACTTCGGTTCCGGGACTTTTACCGACAGTACGCAGGTGAGGCCCTCGCGCATGTCGTCGCCGGCGACCTCGACCTTGGCGCGCTTGGCAAAATCATGTTCCTCGATGTACTTGTTGATGACCCGCGTCATCGCTGCCCGCAGGCCGGTCAGGTGGGTGCCGCCGTCACGTTGCGGAATGTTGTTGGTAAAGCACAGCACCTGCTCGTTGTAGGCATCGTTCCACTGCATCGAGACATCGACCGAGATATTCGTGTTCTGGTCCGACATGCGCTCGCCGGTGGCCTGGAAAATGGTCGGATGCAGCACGTTCTTTGACTTGTTGATGTACTCGACGAAGCCACGGGTGCCGCCTTCGAAGGCGAACACTTCTTCCTTGCCGGTGCGCTGGTCGGTG
>JANXSS010000437.1 GCA_025356535.1 Herminiimonas sp. | reverse complement strand
TGATGGGCTGCCCGCTCTCGCCGGCCGGCGCGCTCAGGCAATGGAAGGTCATGCAGGTCGAGCAGATGCGCACTTCGTCGCCATCGCACAGCACCCGCGCCGCACCGGGCGCGAGCCGCTCGGCGCCGACATAGGTGCCGTTGACGGAATGCAGATCCTCCAGGAAAAACCGGTTGCCGCGCCGCTCGATGCGCGCATGCCGCCGGCTCACCGTATGTTCCGCCAGGCCCAGGAACGGCTCCTGCCCGGCCGGCGACGATTGCGAGGCCGTTGGCGCCGCCGGAGTCGGCGGCAGGCGCGTGCCTTCGTCGTGCGCAGCCGCTGCGCAAAGCTGCGCGGCGGGATCGCCCTCGCGCCGCAACTCTGCATGACGCGCCTGGTGCCGCGCACGCCCGATGACGACCTGCTCGGGCAAGGGGATCACCCGCGGTCGCTGCAGGGTCGGTTGCATGACGTCGAGATAGGCCATCACGACGCACGGGGATAGGGACTGCATCATTGCCTTCGTGCCCGCAAGGTGAAACGCTTCCTGGCAGCGTGGACGGCCGGTGCTGCCGCCCTTGCTTTCGACATCCGGCAGGCAGGTTCGTTCAGGCGCCGCCGCGCCACGTCACCGCACCGTGATCGCAATTTTCCTCGAGTAGATCGGATGCGCGTGCGGTACGTGCCGGTCGTCGCCCATCAGCAGTTGCAGGGTGTGCCGGCCCGGCGGCAGCTCCAGCAGCGTCTCGGTTTCGCCGGCGCCGAAATGCAGATGCTGCCGGTCCGAGGGGATTTCCTGGTCCAGCGGCGGCAGCTCGGTATCGACCAGCAGATGATGATGGCCGGTATTGGGAAACTGCACGCCCTTCGGCGCGACGCCCATGTTGCGCAGGCCGAACCAGACCCGGAACGGACGCCCCTTCGGTATCACCTCGCCATTGTTCGGCCAGCCGATGTAGACGATCGCATCCTCCGCGCCGCGCGTGGTGGCCGTCTGCGCCATGCCGGCGACGGCCAGGCAAAACAATCCTGCCAATGCATTCTTCACTGTGCTCTTCCTTTTGAAACTGCCTGGTCCGTCTGCCCGTCGTGCTGCCTTGCCGTGCGGATAGCCGTCCGCACCCTGCGCTGCCGGCGCTGCCGGCGCTAGCGCACGATGATCGATATCGGCGCGGAATACACCGGCCGATCATGTGGCCGGTGATCCTGGTCGCCGATAAGCATCTGCAGCGTATGGCGGCCGGGCGGCAGTTCGATGCGCGCCTCGGTCTCGCCGGCGCCGAAATGCAGATGGTTGCGATCCGACGGTATCGGCTCGTTCAATGCCGGCAGCGGCACATCGATGAGCAGGTGGTGATGGCCGGTATTGGGCAACACCACGCCTTTCGGCGCCACGCCCATGTCGCGCAACCCCATCCGCACCCAGAACCGGCGCCCCGGGATGACGGCACCATCGGATGGCCAGATGAAATACGCCAGCGCATCCGGTGGCGCCGGTGTCGCAGCGCTGCAGATGCCAGACGGCCCCACTACCTGGAGCAAGAACAACGATGCACCTGCGGCCAGCGTCTTGAACATGTCGCGCCTTTCGAATTCACTCGCATGCTAAAAACCAGAGTAGCGCCGATGCATTGAAATGATTTGTTCTTTGTCAGGGCTTCTGTTCTTGTGCGAACTAAGCTTCAGGACATTCCCGTACTGATACAGGCGGCGTCGGCGCGGGCCGCATCGATGCCTGCGGCCCGCGTCGCATGACGCTCTTTGCCAAGGCATTTCCGTGTACCGAAAATTTTTCCTGATCTGGTTCACCACGGCCTGCATGATCACCGGCGCTGCGGCCGGCGTGCTGCCAAAAGATAGCGCCGAGCAGTTCGAGCTGACCTTCTGGGAATCGATCAAGGACAGCCGGCATGCGACCGACTACGAAGCCTATCTGCAGTCGTATCCCAAGGGCCGCTTCGTGGCGCTGGCGCGCACCCGCATCGCCCGCCCGCGCGGCGGCGCCACGGGCGGCGACACAGGCGGCAGCGGCAACCCGATTGGCAGTGGCGGCAGTGGCGGCAGCGGCGGTACGGGCGGCAGTGGTGGTACGGGCGCTGCCGGCGCACCTGCCGCTGGCGCCGCCGCCGAGCCGGCCAGGAGCGCAAGCGCCGCGCTCACGCCTGCGAC
>JANXSS010000392.1 GCA_025356535.1 Herminiimonas sp. | reverse complement strand
GTTGTCGACGTGGCCGTCGGAAAAAATCGCGCTCGAATAGGTCATCGACGGATCGAGCCAGAGCTGGTAGAACGCGTTGCCGATGTCGTAATGGGCGTGGATGTTCTTGCGGCTGCCGGACTTCGAATTGCGGTTGAAGAGATGCTTGACCCGGTACAGCAGGCTGCCCCACCAGGTGCCGTAGACGACCGACTCGATCGCCTGCCGGTTGCGCACGAAGATCTCGATGAGGCCCGGCAGGTTGTCGGTCGTCCAGTGGCCGTCGATGAAGGTTTCGGCAAAACCGATGTCGCCGGATTTCAACGCCGCATTGCAGACATCCCAGTTGGCAAGCCGCATCGTCACCGGATGCGACTCGTCGCCGTAGAGCGCCACCTGGCCATCGGCAAACTCCATGCGCAGGGCGCCATATTCGATGCGCTGCAACAGCTGCAGGATGAATTTTACCTGCGAGGGAAAACCTTCCGTCGACAGCAGGCTGTCGCGCCGGCCGCGTTGCAGCGGCGTGCCGGCAGCGACGACAGGTTGGGCCATTGCCTTGGCCATCGTTTGCGGATTCAGCAGCTCTGTGTCCAGCTCTGCGCCCAACTCTGTACTCAGCTTCAGACTCATCGGGAAAGTTCTCTCGTCGGTGGTGCGGGTTTGCGATGGAAGGGCACGCGCTTGATCCACAGGCGCAGCGCCTGCCAGTGGATCCTTGCGATGACGCCGAAGGTCATCAGGGGATAGCCGAAGAAAGCGCGCAGCGTCTGGCGGTCCGTCAGGACACAGCTGGCGCCATTGACGCTGGTCTGCAGCAGCGGCCCGCGGGCGTCGTCATGATCGATGCGCGCAACGGTGCGCTCGGGCTTGCCGGCGACGGCGGCGGTTCGCATGAAACGGAAACGGTAGCCGCCTTCGATTGCGCAGAACGGTGAGACGTGGAAGATTTTTGCGGCGCTCAGTTCGACGCCGTACGGCATCGCGCCGCCGGTGTCGAGCAGGTAGCAGTGCTTCTCGCCAAAGGTATTGCGCACTTCGCAGAGGATTGCGCGCAGGGCGCCGTCGCTGCGGTGGCAGAACCAGAACGACACCGGATTGAAGACATAGCCGAGCACGCGCGGAAATGCCTGCAGCCAGACTTCGCCGGTGGCGTCGACGATGCCCTGGGACTGCAACAGGTCGTCGATCCAGCGCAGCAGCGGCGTGCGGCCGTCGCCATGGTCGCGGTCATGAAACGACAGCAGGTTGAAGCGGTTGCGCGAAAACAGCCGCATGCCGGGCGCCGTGCGTGCACCAGCCTGCTGCGCCAGGGTGCGCAGCGGCAGGCGCAGGAAGTACACGCCATAGCTGAACAGGTTCGGCGCTGGGCGCAGCCGTTCGTGGCGCACGCCGCCAAAGCACAGAAGCGCCGCGTTGGCACCAGGCGCACCGGCTTTGCCCGGCGCCGCGGCGGGGGCTGTGGCCATCACGCAGCCACGCCGTCGACGTCGGCGGCGTCATGCATGCCGGTGGCCACCGCCTCGATCGCCTGCGCCACCGCCAGGCCCGACTTCAAGCCGTCTTCATGGAAGCCGTAACCCAGCCAGGCGCCGGCAAACCAGGTGTTGCCCTGGCCCTGGATGGCGGCAATCGCAGCCTGCGCCGCCACCGCCGCTGCATCGAAGACCGGATGCGCATAGTCGTAGCCGGCCAGGACCTGCTGCGGGTCCGGTTCGTCAATCGGGTTGAGCGACACGATCACCGGTGTCGAAAACGGCAGCGGCTGCAGGCGGTTGATCAGGTAGTGCACGCATACGCGCGGATCGCGGCCGTCGGTCGCACCGTTGCTCTGGTAATTCCAGGCCGACCAGGTCTTGCGGCTGGCCGGCAGGCAGGAAGCGTCGGTATGCAGCACCGCGCGGTTGGGCTGATACTGCACCGCCGACAGCAGGGAGCGCTCGGTCGGACTGGCGTCGGTCAGAAGCGCCAGGCTCTGGTCACTGTGGCCGGCCAGGACGACGTGGTCGAACAGTGCCGTGCCGGCAGCGCTTTGAATGCGGATGCGGGTCGTGCCGTCCTGCGTCTGGCGCGTGACGGCATGCACCGGCGTGGCCAGGCGCGCGTCGGGAATTGCGCGCAGCATCTTCTCGACATACTGGCGCGCGCCGCCCGTGACGGTCTGCCATTGCGGCCGGTCGCGTACCTGCAGCAGGCCATGGTTGTGGCAGAACCGGATGAAGCTCGCCACCGGGAAGGCCAGCATCTGCTCGGTCGGACAGGACCAGATGCAGCCGGCCATCGGCAGCAGGTACCAGTTGCGAAAATGCGTGCTGTAGTCATGCTGCGCCAGGAACGCGCCCAGCGAAATAGCCGGCATCGCATCGGCGCCGGCCAGGGCCAGCGCGGTGGCCTGGCTGTTGAAGCGCAGGATGTCGCGCACCATGCGCAGAAAGCGCGGATCGAGCGCATTGCGCCGCTGCGCGAAGACCGCGTCGGTGTCGCCGCCGGCCCATTCGAGCATACGTCCGGCCAGGCGGGAAGAGAGCAGCGACGGTATCGGCAGCTTGACCGAAAACGACATGTCGGTTGCCGTTGTTTCGATCGCCAGTTCCGCAAACAGGCGCACCAGGTGCGGATAGGTGCGATGGTTAAACACCAGAAAGCCCGTATCGACGCCATGCGTGACGCCGTCCAGCGTGACGTCGACCGTGTGGGTATGCCCACCGAAATAGTCGTTCGCCTCGAACAGCGTGACATCGCGTCCGGCCTGCGCCAGGCGATAGGCGCAGGACAGACCAGAGATGCCGGCGCCGATGACCGCAATCTTCATGATGCAACTTCTCCCTGTGCTTTTTATAAAATGACTGCGCAACCGATCCTGGCGAAAGAGGGATGAGGGTGGTCGCCAGAAAGCTTTCCGTCAGTATTGACTGAGGGGTGACGCAGTACAACTGTTTCGCCGCACCGCCGTTGTCGATGCTGTTGTGTTGAAACGGGGACAGCTGGATTCGTTTACTGGTGCTTCCAACCAGTTACGCAGGTGCGGCCTGCTCGGATTCAAATTTTCCCTCGCGCATCGTCCGGTGCCGGCAAGATTTTCGCCCCACCCGGTTTTGCGCCCGATTCTGCGCCCGGTTTTACGCCCGGTATTACGCCCGGTTTTACGCCCTATATGCAGCGCCATTCGGCGCAAGCCAGTCGCGCTTTGAAACGCGCAGGCGACTACTGCATTACAGGCGCTGCGCCAGCGCCTTTTCGATATCGGCAACCAGTGCCTTGTCGTCTGGCGTCACCTGGCTGGCATAGCTCTTGACGACACGGCCGTTGCGGTCGATCAGGTACTTGTGGAAATTCCATTCCGGTGCCTTGCCGGTTGCCTTGATCAGGGCTGCATGCAGCGGATTGGCCGCAGCGCCCGTGACGGAGGTCTTGGAAAACATCGGGAAC
>JANXSS010000376.1 GCA_025356535.1 Herminiimonas sp. | reverse complement strand
GCCGCCCACCGCGCCCTCGCCCGACACATTCCCCGCGCCGGCCAGCTCGCCGATCACCACGGTGCATGCACCGCAATCGCCTTCATTGCACCCCTCCTTGGTGCCGGTGCAGCGCGCGTCTTCACGCAGCCAGTCGAGCACCGAACGCGTCGGATGTACGCCGCTGACTTCAACGACTTTGCCCCGGTGAAAGAACCGGATCGGCTGGGAGGAATTCGGGATGCTCATGCTGGTTGGCGATTCGGGCTGATGGTGACGGGGACGGCAATGTCGGAAGTTACTCGCCTCTGCCCCCCGGTACATAGCGTGCCGCCCATATTCCGTATGCGCTCCCCGGTATGCGACCTCCGGGGAAACCCTGAAGCCGAGCCAGCTGCAAGCAAGGGTCGCGCCAACAGCGCCGCGAAAGCCGTGCAGCGGCGCGGCGCAACTTAAAGCTGCACGCCCTTGGTCAACCCGCCATCCACCAGCAGGTTGGTTCCGGTGATGAAACTTGCCGCCGGACTGCAGAGGAACACCGCCGCGTTGGCGACCTCTTGCGGCGTTGCCATGCGACCCATCGGATTCATGCCGAGTGCTTCTTTGAAGAAAGCCGGATTGCCTTGCTCGATCTGGTTCCACACGCCGCCAGCGAAATAGGTATTGCCGGGCGACACCGAGTTGGCGCGAATCTGCTTGCCGGCCAACTGGTGCGCAATGCCTTGCGTGTAGTGAACGATGGCCGCCTTGAACGCGCCATAAGGCCCGGCTGCGAAATCGATTTCGCGTCCCGACACGCTCGATATCGTGACGATGGCGGCGCTCTTGCTCTTCTCAAGCCAGGGCAGCGCGGCATTGACCAGCCGCACCGTCCCCATCATGTCGATCTGGAAGCCGCTCTGCCAGCCGGCCTCGTCGGCGGCAATCGCCCGCGCGCTCACATTGGCGACCACGATGTCGATGCCGCCGAACCGCGTGCCGGCCTGCTCGACCCACTGTGCCAGTGCAGCCGCATCACCCACGTCGACCACGCTGCCGGTCACCGATGCGCCCGCTGCCGACAACTCGGCCGCCGTGGCTGCGACCTCCTCGGCGTTGCGCGCGCAAAAGGCGACGTTGACGCCCTCGCCCGCCAGCGTTCGGGTGATCGCGCGGCCGATGCCCTTGGTGCCACCGGTGACCAGCGCATTCAGGTTCTTGAGTCCGAGTTCCATGATGTGTCCTTTGTTTTGATTGTCGATCGACGTGCTCAACCGGAAAAGGGCGCCAGGTACTCCTTGCTGATACCGGCACCCACTGTGTATTTGGGATCGACGAAATTTCCGAGCCGCACCTTGCCGCACTGGCTCAGCATCATGTAGGCGTCCCAGCGGTCATAGCCGTATTCGGCTTCCATCCACAGAATGAGTTCCTTGTAGGCGATGCGGGTCGCGTCTTCCAGCGGCCGGGCACTGCCGATGGCCATGATCATGGTTTCGTTTTCGAGCCGCGGCCAGTCCAGCTTCCAGCCCTTGATGAGGTCGACCCGAATGGTCGTCAGGCTCGGGTACTCGACCGCCGTGCCGCACACCTCGCCGTCGCCCTGGCAGGCATGGGCATCGCCGATGAACAGGCGCGCACCAGGCGTCCACACCGGCAGATAGGTGATGCTGCCCGGACCCATGTCGGGCAGGTCCATATTGCCGCCGTGCTGGTCCGGCGTCAGGCTGTTGATCGAGTCGATTTGTGGCGAGCAGCTCAAGGTGCCGATGTGGGGCCGGTATGGCAGCGTGACGCGCTTGCTCCAATAGACGCCCTGTTCGTCGAGATCGATCTTGCGCACCTTCTCGGGCAGCGGTTCATTGAGCAAGGCAGTGAACGCGGTGCCGCTCAACGCACCGAAGTTGGGGATCATGCAGCAGGTGCCGCGCGGGTTGCCGCCGCGCGGCGCCATCGACTCGATATGAACCGCCACCGTGTCGCCGGGCTCGGCGCCCTCGATCATGATCGGCCCGTTCTGCGGGTTGACGAAAGGCATCGTCAGCACCCGGGACGGCATGTCCTGCTCGGTTTTTATCTTGCCGTTGAACGCGTCGCGCGTTTCCACCACGATGCGGTCGCCGGGCTTCACCGTCATCACCGGCTGCGAGTACGGCCCGATGGTGAAGTGAAAAGTGCCTTGCCTGGCTTCGGTGAGTTCGTGCGTGACGATGCTGTTCCCGCGGCCGATGCCACGCGTCTGCATGATCGATTTTTCAAGCCAGTTCATATTTTTTCTTTCAGCGCAACACCGGCGCACGACGATGAAACCCGGTCGCCTGTTGAAAGGCATGACCGGCGCGAAACAGAGTGGCCTCGTCGAATGGGCGACCGATGATCTGCATGCCCATCGGCATGCCGTCGGGGTCGAATCCGCAAGGCACGTTCAGTGCGGGCAAGCCGGTCAGGCTCGCTATACCGGTGAATTGCATGATGGCGGACAGCATGTCTTCCTCGATGCCGTTGTCGATGACAACCGTCGTGGCCCCCATCGGCGTCGCAGTAAACGGCAGGGTCGGGCAAATGAAGACATCCACCGTCTTGAAGGCCTCAATGAACTCGGCACGCAGCAGCGTCCGGTAGCGCTGTGCCTGCAGGTAGTGCGTGGCGAGCAGCATTTCTCCGACCTCGAGCAAGGTCCGCACGTCGTCGCCGTAGTCTTGCGGGCGCTCGCGCAGATTGCGCTGGTGGTACGTACTCGGCTCGGCCGACTCGATCGTCAGTTGCGCCGAAATGTTGCCCCGGATGTTCTGAATATCCACATCGACAAGCTGCGCACCCAGGTCGACGAAGGTGGCCAGCGCGTCCTTGACGGCCGTACGCACCGGCGCCTGCAGGTGATCGAAAAAGTAATCGGGCACCACGCCGATCCGCAAGTGTCGGCAGCCACCGGAAAGACCCTGCAGGTAGTCGTCGCCGCCGCGTTGCGCACTGGCCGCGTCCCGGGCATCGAAACCGGCCATGGCGCTGAACATGAGAGCGCAATCCTCAACGGTCCTGGTCATGGGCCCGACCGTGTCCATGCTCCATGCCAGCGGAACGACACCGTGGTTGCTCACGCGTCCAAAACTGGGTCGCAGGCCTACGATGCCGTTGACGGCAGAAGGCAGGCGGATCGAGCCCCCGGTGTCGGTGCCGACAGCACCGAAACAAAAACGGGCTGCCACGGCAACGGCGGAACCACCACTGGAGCCGGCCGGAAAGCGGTCGGTATCCCACGGATTTCTCACCGCGCCATAGTGCGGATTGGCCGAGGTGCCGCCCCAGGCGAACTCGTGCATGTTGGTCTTGCCGATGAAGATCGCACCGGCTTGCCGCAGCCGCGTCACCACGGTGGCATCGGCGTCGGGCAGCCAGTCGCCGAGGATCTTGCTGCCGGCGGTGGTACGGGTGGCGCGAACGGCGATGTTGTCTTTCAACGCGATCGGAATGCCCTGGAGCGGCCCGAGTTCATGACCGGCCTCCGTCAGCAGTTGCGTTGCCCTGGCCACTTGCAAAGCCTGCTCTTCGAACACGGTGATGAAGGATTTCAGGACGCCGTCGTGTGCCTTGATGCGGGTTAACGACGCCTCGACCAGTTCGACCGGGGAGACCTTTCGCTCCCGCACGAGTCGGGCCGTTTCAGCCAATGTGAGATCCAGCAGGTCGCTCATGCCAAGTCCTCGAAAGACCCATGGGCGTGCGCAAAGACGGTGACCGGCAGCAGGGCCTGATGCGCCGGGGCGCTCATCTTGAGGCTCAATTCGCGCGCGGCGGGAAG
>JANXSS010000360.1 GCA_025356535.1 Herminiimonas sp. | reverse complement strand
ACTGGAGCGCCAGGGTTTCGAGGCCACCTATCTGCAGCCGCAGGACAATGGCCTGATCACCATCGAGCAGCTGGCCGAAGCAATCCGGCCCGACACGATCCTGGTGTCGGTCATGCTGGTCAATAACGAGATCGGCGTGATCCAGCCGATCGAAGAAATCGGCGAACTCTGCCGCAGCAAGAACATCATTTTCCATTGCGACGCGGCGCAGGCCACCGGCAAGCTGCCCATCGACCTGGAAAAGACTAAGGTCGACCTGATGACCTTCACGGCGCACAAGACCTACGGCCCGAAAGGCATCGGCGCGCTGTACGTGCGACGCAAGCCGCGCGTGCGGCTGGAAGCCCAGATGCATGGCGGCGGACATGAGCGCGGCCTGCGCTCGGGCACGCTGGCGACCCACCAGATCGTCGGCATGGGCGAGGCGTTCCGTATCGCACGCGAAGAGATGGGCAGCGAGATCGCCCGCATCACCGGCCTGCGCGACCGTTTGGCAAACGGGCTGCAGGACATCGAGGAAGTCTATATCAACGGCGACATGGCGCACCGCGTGCCGCACAACCTCAACGTCAGTTTCAACTATGTCGAAGGCGAATCGCTGATCATGGCGATCAAGGGTCTGGCTGTTTCTTCCGGCTCGGCTTGTACTTCTGCCAGCCTGGAACCATCTTATGTATTGCGGGCGCTCGGTCGCAGCGACGAGCTGGCGCACAGTTCGATCCGGTTCACCTTCGGCCGTTTCACGACCGAGGAAGACATCGATTTCACGATCGCGCTGATCAAGGAAAAAGTCGCCAAGCTGCGCGAACTGTCGCCGTTGTGGGACATGTACAAGGATGGCATCGATCTGAGCACCATCCAGTGGGCGGCGCATTAAGGTTTGTAGAACACGCACCCGGGTCGCGTTGACGCGGGTCTGAAGAGCAACACCAAGCAGCAGACAATCGAAGGAGCAGCAAAATGGCTTATTCCGAAAAAGTACTCGATCATTACGAGAATCCGCGCAACGTCGGTGCATTCGACAAGGGTGACGACTCCATCGGCACCGGCATGGTCGGCGCGCCCGCTTGCGGCGACGTCATGAAGCTGCAGATCAAGGTCGGCGCCGACGGCATCATCGAGGACGCGAAATTCAAGACCTACGGCTGCGGCTCCGCCATTGCGTCGTCGTCGCTGGTGACCGAATGGGTCAAGGGCAAGACGCTCGACCAGGCGCTGGATATTCGCAACACGCACATTGCCGAAGAACTGGCCTTGCCGCCGGTGAAGATCCATTGCTCGATCCTGGCAGAAGACGCGATCAAGGCAGCGGTACTCGACTACAAGACCAAGCATGGCATCGAGGCCAAGGCGCTGGCCTGATCGCGAAAATTTTTGCAGGCGACGTGTAGAGAACGGACATCATGGCAATTACCCTGACTGAAAAAGCGGCAAAGCACATCAGCCGCTACATCGACCGCCGCGGCAAGGGCATCGGCCTGCGCTTCGGCGTGCGCACCACCGGCTGCTCCGGCCTGGCCTACAAGCTGGAGTATGTCGACGAGAGCGCGACCGAGGACAGCGTGTTCGAGTCGCACGGCATCAAGGTTTTCGTCGATCCGAAAAGCCTGCCGTACATCGATGGCACCGAACTCGACTTCGCCCGCGAAGGCTTGAATGAAGGCTTCAAGTTTCGCAATCCGAACGTCAAGGACGAATGCGGTTGCGGCGAGAGCTTCCGTATCTGAGAATGCACCGGAATTGCCGCGCCGGCCGTCTCGCACTGCGAGCAGCCGAACGCGCAGTTCGCTTTTCCACGAGCCTGTTGAAGTCCGAACAGGCTTTTGTTTTGAATGATCATGCAAAATCACTTCGCGCTGTTCCATCTGCCGGCCACCTTCGCCGTTGACGCCGCCGCGCTCGACCGGGCGTATCACGATGTACAGAACCAGGTGCATCCCGACAAGTTCATTACCGCCAGCGATGCGGAAAAGCGGGTCGCCATGCAGTGGGCCACGCGCGCCAATGAAGCTTATCAGACACTGAAAAGCCCCTTGAAGCGCGCCACCTATCTGTGCGAACTGCACGGCATCGACTTGCAGATCGAATCGAACACCTCCATGCCCACCGCATTCCTGATGCAGCAGATGAACTGGCGCGAGGCGCTCGACGATGCACGTGCGGCGCGCGACGAGGCTGCGCTCGACGCACTCGACGGCGCATTGCGCGAGGCGCAGCGCGGGCAGGTCGCGCAGATTGCGGCATTGCTTGACGCCCACGACTATGCAACGGCCGCGCTGGGCGTGCGCAAGCTGATGTTCATCGAAAAGTTCGGTGACGAAGTCGCCGCAGCCTTCGACATGCTGGCCTGAGCGCCGGCGACGACACCGAACGCGACCGAACCTGAAATGAAACGATAAAAAAACATGGCACTCCTGCAAATTTCCGAACCCGGCATGTCGACCGCGCCGCATCAGCACCGGCTGGCGGTGGGCATCGACCTGGGCACGACCAACTCGCTCGTGGCAACGGTGCGCAACAGCATTCCCGAAGTATTGAACGACGAGCAAGGCAGGCCGCTGCTGCCGTCGATCGTGCGCTATCTGCCCACCGGCAATGCCAACATCGGCTACGAAGCGCAGGCGGCGCAGACGCTCGACCCGAAGAACACGATCGTCTCGGTCAAGCGCTTCATGGGGCGCGGCCTGAAGGACATCGCCTACGTCGAAAACCTGCCGTATGATTTTCTGGACACGCCCGGCATGGTGCAGCTGAAAACGGTTGCCGGCATAAAAAGTCCGGTCGAGGTTTCGGCCGAAATCCTGGCGACCCTGCGCCAGCAGGCGGAAGACGCGCTGGGCGACGACCTGGTGGGCGCCGTCATCACGGTGCCGGCGTATTTCGACGATGCCCAGCGGCAGGCCACCAAGGATGCGGCCAAGCTGGCAGGCATCAATGTGCTGCGCCTGCTGAACGAGCCGACGGCGGCGGCCATCGCCTATGGCCTCGACAATGGCTCCGAAGGCATCTTTGCCGTCTATGATCTCGGCGGCGGCACTTTCGACATCTCGATACTGAAGCTGACCAAGGGCGTCTTCGAGGTGCTCTCGACCGGTGGCGACTCGGCGCTGGGCGGCGACGATTTCGACCATCGCATCCTGTGCTGGATCATCGAGGAAGCCAAGCTCGCACCCTTGTCGGACCGCGACACGAGCCTGTTGATGGTGAAGTCGCGCGAAGCCAAGGAACTGCTGTCGATGCACAGCGAAGTGGGCATCGATGCAGCGTTGCGCTCGGGCGAGGAAGTGCGGCTGACGCTGACGGCAAAAAAATTCGTCGAGATCACCCAGCATCTGGTCGCAAAGACGATCACGCCAAGCCGCAAGGCGCTGCGCGACGCCGGCCTGACGGTCGACGACATCGATGGCGTCGTGCTGGTCGGCGGCTCGACCCGCACGCCGCATGTCAGGAAGGCGGTCGGTGACTTCTTCCAGACCACGCCGCTGGCGAACATCGACCCCGACAAGGTGGTGGCGCTGGGCGCGGCGATCCAGGCAAATCTGCTGGCGGGCAACCGGGCCAGCGGCGACGACTGGCTGCTGCTGGACGTGATACCGCTGTCGCTGGGAATCGAAACGATGGGCGGACTGGTCGAGAAGGTCATTCCGCGCAATTCGACGATTCCGTGTGCGCGGGCGCAGGAATTCACCACCTTCAAGGATGGCCAGGGCGCGATGGCGATCCAGGTCGTCCAGGGCGAGCGCGAACTGGTCAGCGATTGCCGCTCGCTGGCAAAGTTCGAGTTGCGCGGCATACCGCCGATGGCTGCCGGCGCCGCCCGCATCCGGGTGACGTTCCAGGTCGACGCCGATGGATTGCTGTCGGTATCGGCACGCGAACTGCGCTCGGGCGTCGAGGCGGCGGTGGTGGTCAAGCCTTCCTACGGACTTGGCGACGACACGGTCACGCAGATGCTGCAGGACGCGTTTGCGTCAGCCGAGGGCGACATGCAACTGCGTGCACTGCGCGAGGAACAGGTGGAAGCCGAGCGCATCCTGCTGGCGACGCAATCGGCGCTCGACGCCGATGGCGGCTTGCTCGATGATGCCGAGCGGGTGTCGGTCGACACGCTGATGGCGGCGGTGGGCGCAACGCTGCAAGGCGAACACCACGCGCAGATCAAGGCAAGTGTTGCGGCGCTTGCCGACGGCACCGAAGAATTTGCAGCGCGACGCATGGACCGCAGCGTGCGTACGGCCCTGGCCGGACGCAGGCTCGACGAAGTTTGACGATGCAGTTCGGGTGGTATCCATGACCACCCTTTTACAAGGATAAAGAAGTGCCACAGATCGTCGTATTACCCCATCCTACCCTGTGCCCGGACGGCGCCGTCATCGACGCGCCTGCCGGCAAGTCGCTGTGCGACGCGCTCCTCGAGAGCGACGTCGACATCGAGCATGCCTGTGAAAAATCCTGCGCGTGCACCACCTGTCACGTCGTCATTCGCGAGGGTTTCGGCAGTCTTCCGGAAGCGGAAGAAAAGGAAGAAGACCTGCTCGACCGCGCCTGGGGGCTGGAGGCGACTTCACGCCTGTCGTGCCAGGTGATCCTGGCAGAGCACGACCTGGTGATCGAGATACCGAAATACACCATCAATCAGGTCAGCGAAAGCCATTGAAGGCGATGCGGCGCGATCCGGCGCGGCCGAACAGGGCAGGCTGGTTATACTAATTCTAAAAAAATAAACCGCACATCGACCCGATCAGCCAGTCCGAACGGCTCTGGCGCGTCATGAGTCCTCTTGGGAGTAAATGATGATTTCGCCGGTCGAGCCCAGTCAGGATCGGCTCTTTTCGAGCCTGTACGAGGCCGTGATGGCGCCAGCCGGTTTCCAGTCCTTCATCGGCATGTTGACCGAGGCTTTCGATCTCAAGGCCGTCGTCCTGACCATGCGCCACATCGGCGCGCAGGAAATCAAAGGCGTCTGGTTGCACGGGGTTGAAGAGATCTGGATGCATCGGTATGCGCTCGACTACGGCGCCGAGGACATGCTGGCGCAGCATATCGAGACTGCGCCGGTTGCCGCTTTTTATGCCAGCAACCTCGACGTTCCGAATCCGGAACGCTTTCCCGAAACCCGCTTTTATCGGGACTGGCTAAGTCCGCAGGACATCGCCTATGCAGCCGGTGCGATCGTGCTCAAGGAAGGCGAATGGGTGACGCAGCTTTTTCTCCAGCGCGCCAACGGACAACAACCGTTTACCAGGCAGGAGATGAGCGCCCTCGATCAACTGTTGCCCCATCTGCAGCGCGCGATCCAGATGCGCCAGCGCTTTGCCGAAATGGCGCTCGACCAGAATTTTCTGGCAGGCAGCCTCGATGTGCTGGCGATGCCGACCTTCCTGTTCGATGAATTCGGCCGTGCCGTCCACTTCAACCGCAGCGCCGCCGGATTGCTGGAGAACGCAACCTGCCTGTGGCTCGACAACGGCTATCTGCAGACACCCGACCGCGCTGTGACGTTTGCAATCCACAATGAAATCGGCTGTGCCGTCGGCATCCGGCCCG
>JANXSS010000283.1 GCA_025356535.1 Herminiimonas sp. | reverse complement strand
TTGACGCCGCCGGTGAATGCGATCTTGCCATCGACCACCAGGATCTTGCGGTGATCCCGATTGTTCAGGCGCCAGCTGCCGATACGACGCAGGGGATTGACCGGATTGAACTCGATGATCTTGATGCCGGCCTGCCGCATGCGCTCGAAAAAGGCACGCGGCGTTTCGAGCGAGCCGATGCTGTCGTAGAGGATGTTGACCTGGACGCCGGCACGCTGCTTTTCGATCAGCAGATCGGCGAACTGCAGGCCGAGTTCATCCTGGTCGAAGATGTAGGTCTCCAGGTTGATGTTGTCCTGCGCGCCCCGGATCGCCTGCAGCATGGCGCCGGTTGCCTGCGGGCCGTCGAACAGCAGGGTCGTGCGGTTGCCGGCGATCAGCGGACTGCCGGTTGCGGCTTCTTCCATCGCAGCCAGCTTGGCAACGTCGGTGCGCGTGCCGCGCACCCGGCGCGCGATCAGCGATTTCGCGCTGGCGGCCGACAGGTCGCCCTGCGCATTCTCGACGGTCGGCGCGCGGCTGGTGGCCGTGCGCGTTGGCAGGCTGCGCACATCCGGCAGCGACGCACAGGCGCCGAGCGACAGGCACAGCAAGGCGCTGCAGAAAATGCGCGCGGAGGGAGCAGGTCGAGCGATTAGAAAGCGCAAGCGGCGGCGGAAATGCATTCTTACCCCTGATGAGCGTTGACCGGCGCGGCAAGCCCGCGCGGCGGATTGGAGCCCAGAGGGTAGCATCAGCGCAGACGTGCAGATGCTAGCTAAGTAACATATTTCCTCAGAACAACACAGTGGTATCGATTGCCCGCTTCACCATGCCGGGAACGGATTGGCAGATTCCAAATTCGTGTCGTCCACATGGCGGCGTTACTGCTGCGCACGGCAGCCGGTGCACGGCCTTCTTTCGACTGAAGCCGTGCACTGAAGCCGTGCGGCTGACGCCAGGGCAGGGCAGGCTTATTCTGCCTCGACCCCGCCCGGATTGACTACCAGGCCGCGATAGCGCAAGGTCGACTTGAGTTCCACGTGGCCGGCCCATTGCTGGACCACGTCGACCGGCTTGTCCTTTGCGAGCTGGCGCATCAGGAACGAGTTGCGCAGCACCTGCGGGCCGAAGCCGCCGCGTGGGCGCAGGTTGCTGTCGGTATCCTTGAGGATCGCCTGCACCTTGCGATAGAGCGTGGCCGGCAGCATTTTTCCGCCCTTGCCGGAGACGAAAACCGTTTGCTCGCCGCGCAGCGGCAGCGTTGCGCGCAGATCAAGCCAGCGTTGCAGGGGCGCGCGCGCGAACGCGATGATCGGTGCGCGCCGCTCGGGCACCTTGCCGTGGGCGTCGATGATGATGTAGGGCGGATCGGTATCGAGAATCAGGTGCTGAAGCTGCAGCGAGATCGCCTCGGTTGCATACAGGCCCGAACCGATAATCAGGATCAGCATTGCCTGGTCGCGCACGTCGCGCCAGGTGGTCGCCGCCATGCCGAGCACGATGGCGACGAACTTGTCGTCCTCCTGGGCCGCCAGTGCGCCAGGGCTTTTGACCGGAGCAGGGCGGTAGTACTTGAACAACACGAGGCAGGGATTGCCGCCCCGTCGCACGCCAATGGCATGCAGGTGGTCGAAGGTCGCCGCCAGCAGCTTCAGGTAACGACGCCGGGTCGAATCCTTGGCGCTGCTGCCGTCCTTTGCCTGCAGGCCATCGAGGAAGCGTGCCAGCGCATCCGACTGGACACTGCGCAAATCCAGTTGCTGCCGCCCGAGAAAATCGATAAATCCATGCCACATCGCACAGTGCTGGCGCACCGAATGGGCAGCATAGAGAAAACCCTCCGTATGAGGCGTGTTGCGCTGCCAGTTTTCGAAAGCCGCTGCCGGACTGCGCAGCCAGTGTTCGGCACCATCGATACGGGGTAGTGCAATCAGGGAAAGTTGTTCCATTCGATATCCATCAGGCAAACGGCAGGCTCATCCTGCCGCTATGCGTTGGACTCTCGATAAAGGGAAATGTGCGAACTAAAAGAAAAAACAAGGTGATTACAGGGAATTGTCGCTCACTGCGCAAAATGAAATATACCGACACCGCGCCACATGCCAGCGCCAGGTTTGCAGCTCCAGTCGACGCATGCTTCGTATCCTGCAAAGGAGGCCGCACCGCAAAGTGCTCTTGTGCTCGTAAATTGCATCCAGCATATTTACTGCAGCAGACACCGGAATGCAGGCATGAGCAGAGGTTCTCACGGCCGCATTTCGTTTGCCTGCAATGTGGTTCGCACGTGCACGCATGATCCTCGCACCACTCTGTAGCCTGTACTCGGCAGTGCGGTGCATGCGGCGTTCGCATGCATGGCTGCGGCGGCTCGAAACGATGTCATGAAAATACGGATCGGCGCAATCGGTGGACTCAGTGGAATTGGCAGAAGCCATGCGCTCGATGAACTTGACGCGTCCGACGCGCTTGCGCCGCCAGCCGAAGAGCCGGCACTTTCACCCGACGAAGCATTTGTCCTCGACGAACTGACCACGGTATCGGCCATCCATGCACTGGACCCGCCAGCCACATCCACCGGAGCGCAACGGGTCGAGGCAAAAACTGCCATAGTGCCGGTGTCGATGCTGGCGTACGGCGTCGGACCATTCGAGCGCATGTCGGGAATGGCTTCCAGCACCACCGTCGGCATTCAGGCAAAGCAGGGGGTTCCAGATGCCGGCCCGGAAGAAACGATTGCTAAAACCACCGGCTTTGGCCCCATCCGCCGTCACGGTGCCGGAACCCCTGCCGCTATAAGGAAAATTGTCGACGTAGCACCGCCTGCCACGCCACCGCTCGATATCGGTCTGCTACGGCCAACGTTCGAGCCTGCTGCGCCCGCAACCGAAATCGTCGGTAGCGGTCACCCCGGCAATACCGGTTCACAGTCGGATGAAGAACAGTCGCAGGCGCCCGACCAGATTGCATGGGCTGAAGAAGCCACAGTCCCGGACAAGGTCTTGCTCACGTCCTATCAGGCGCCGCTGTTCAACCGGCGGCTCGAAACCAATGGTGTCGACGATGCCTTGTTGCTGGCATCAACGGCCGCACTTCGGGAAGCGTTGACGCCCGGACATGTCGGCGTGCCGCCGGTGCAGGCTGTCGTGCCTGTTGTTGCGATGGCGCCGATCGTGCCGGAAAAGCCCGACGCTTCAGCGTCACTGGAAACGACAGTCGACACCGACATGCCACAAGTGCGGCGCACCTGGCCGCATGTTGCCCAGTGGCGCCGCCTGACTGCGGCGTCCATGAAGCTCTTGCCAGAGCCCGCGGTCGCCGCCAGCGCAGCGACGCGGCGTAACCGGAACTGCCACCCGTGGCCACAGCCGCGGGCAAGGCATCGAACCAGTTTCATGATGAGCGGCCCGCGCAGCACTGGCGTGGCCGAGTGTGCTCCATGCTGGGTCAGGGCGGGCAGGCTGGCGCCGGGCACGACGCAACTGTCGTGCAACAAGCCTGCCCGCGAAGGCCAGAAAAAGCGCTGCATCCGCTCGGCTGCAGCGCACTTTTTCTTTTAAAAATTCCGGGAAAAGCGGACATTTCAACTTTGCCAAAAGAGGACATTACAACATTGCCATTACATGAAGTGTTCGTATAATGTATCTTATGTAAAATAATGAGCTGTGCTGGTACGCCCGCGTCAGCGATCTGTTCCACCGAACCGAGATCTCCCTTTTCAGGCTGCCAGCATCCCCCTGCTGCCGGATTACGACCCGCGCATTGAGCGCCGGACATCGGCGCCCTGCTGCACACCGGTCGGCAAATGAAAAACTGTCGCTGCCCCACGCAATTTCTTTCATCCATTCGTAAAGAATAGTTCCGCAAAACAATTTACGGGATACTATTATTGCCCAAGGTAAATTTTCAGGAGCGCGTCATGGCCCGTCCGATTATGTTCGCGTTGTTGATGGTTGTGGCGTGCCAGGTCCAGGCGTTTTCACTGGGGTCCAAGCATGCCATTGTTGTCGATGCCGATTCCGGCGCCGTCCTGCTTGAAAAACATGCGACCGACATCGTACCGATTGCCTCGCTGACAAAATTGATGACTGCCATGGTTGTCCTCGATGCCCACCTTGACATGCAGGAACAAATTACGGTTGTCGATGCCGACGTCGATTATCTGAAGCACAGTTCGTCTCGGGTGCCTGTCGGCGCTTCATTTCCCCGTTCGACACTGCTGGAGCTGGCATTGATGTCGTCGGACAACCGGGCCGCTGCTGCCCTGGCCCGAACCTATCCTGGCGGCCTGCAACAATTTTTGCTCGCAGTGCGTGCCAAGGTAATGGCACTCGACCTGCGTCGTACCAATATCGAGGAGCCGACCGGACTGTCGCCGCACAATACCTCAACGGCGCAAGACTTGGCCAAGCTTGCACTGGCGGCTTCTCATTACAGCGACATCGCCCGTATCACGACGGTTGCTGGCGACACGATCGATGTCAACGGACAGCCAATCCAGTACAACAACACCAACCACCTCGTACGGGACCGCAACTGGAACATTCTTTTGTCCAAGACCGGGTTCACGCGAGAGGCCGGTCGCTGCATCGTCATGCGGATTCAAGCCGCTGGCCACAATGCGATCCTGGTATTGCTCAATGCACGGGAGACGGTCAACCGTACGGCAGACGCCGTGACCGTTCAGCGCATGCTCCGCGGTGAGCCCCAGCTGGCGATGCAGGAAGCCAGTGCTCCCGCCAAGCGTCGTTCCAGCCGCGCGTCCCGCTCCCAGCGTCGCACGGCGTAACGTCTTTCGCTCGGGATACTCGCGAGGACAATGCCGTGCCGCACCTTGTTGTTGGTGGCGCCACGTAAGTCTTTGTAATAACCCAGCCGGCAGTCGCATGTCCCGGCTACTGTGACTCGGTTACCTCCTCTCATTCACATGAGTTGCCCCTGCGCCAGATACGGTCCAGGGGCTTTTTTATGCCCGACCGGATGTCGTCGTGGTGCGGAAATGAAATAGTAAGGGTCGCGTGATTCGACGGCGCAATTAACGTGTGAACTCACGGTAATATGGCGGACCGAAGTTACCTTGCCGCGCCCGCCCTTGATCGATTCCGACGCCCACCCGACGCCTGCGCCATTGTCACAAGCAGCCACTTTTGCCCGTATTCCCGCACAGTCCTGTGCACATGACCCGGCGCTACGCGCCCGTCTGTTCGAGATTGCAAGCAGGATTACCCATAGCGGCGGCTGGATATTTGATCTGGTCAACAACACGTTGATCTGGTCGGATGCAATGTGCGCCCTGCATGAGTTGCCGCCCGGTTCAGCACCGGCGCCGGCAGACGTCCTGCAATTCAATCCGCCCGAATTCCATGCAGTCATTCGCGAGCACCTGGCCGAATGCATCCGGCATGGCGCTTCGTTCGACCTGGAACTCCAGATCATTACCGCCTCGGGCCGTCGCCTGTGGGTACGATGCCTTGGCAATGCAGTGCGCAATTGCGCTGGACGTACCGTCCTGATCGAAGGCGCGTTGCAGGATATTTCAGAAAAAAAAGCCTGTGAAGAAACTATCCGGGCCAGCGAGCAGCGCTTCATCAGCGTGGCCCACGCGACCACCGATGCAGTCTGGGACTGGGAGGTTGCAACCGATACGATCTGGTGGAACAACCGGGTGGAAAACGTTTTTGGCTTTACGCCCGACGAAGCGGCCCGCAACAGCAAGGCATGGTTGCAGCATGTGCATCCGCAGGACCGTGCCCGCGTACACGAAAAAATCGTCGCCGCCATCAAGGGCCGCTCCGACAACTGGTCCGATGAGTACCAGGCGGTGCGCCGTGACGGCAGCTATGCCACGGTTTCCGATCATGGATTGCTGATCCGTGACGACGCGGGACGGGTCACCCGCATCGTCGGCGGCATTACCGACCTGTCGCAACGGCACCAGCTGGAACGTGATCTCGAGCGCCTCAACCGCGCCTTGCGCATGCTCACCGCCTGCAACGAACTGTTGATCCGGGCAACCGACGAGCACGATCTGCTCACTGCCGTCTGTGACCTGATCATCGCCGTCGGCGGCTACCGCATGGCCTATGTTGCGTTTGCTGGCCACGATGCCGCTTACAGCATCGTGCCGGTCGCGCATTCAGGCGACGCCGAGTATCTTGGCGGCCTGAAGCTGAGCTGGTCCGAGGATGAACCGTTCGGGCGCGGCCCCGCGGGCCAGACGATACGCAGCGGTATCCCGACCTTTATCAATGACATCATGGTCGACGAAGCTTTTGCACCCTGGCGCGAACATGCGACGCGCCACGGCTTGCGCGCCGTCATCAACCTGCCGCTGAAGGACCACGAACACACCTTTGGTCTACTCGCGCTGTTTTCTGGCAAGGTGCTGGCAGTCGGCGAAGAAGAAATCGACCTGCTCCAGCAAATGGCCAACGACATAGCTTTTGGTATCGGCAACTTGCGTGCGCAGGCAGCGCAACGCAATGCCGATGCCCGCATCCGCGAGCAGGCATCATTGCTCGACAAGGCCCAGGATGCAATCCTGGTGTGCGGGCCGGATCAATCCGTACGCTTCTGGAACAAGGGCGCCGAAAGACTGTACGGCTTCACCGCCGCACAGGCCATCGGCCAGAGCATCCAGACACTGATCTATGCAACCAGCACCGATTTTCTTCAGGCAATCCGGCAGGTCTTGCGCGACGGCGAATGGAATGGCGAACTGGTACAGCGCCGCCGCGACGGCAGTTTTCTGACGGCCGAATGCCGCTGGACGCGCGTAATCGACGAACAGACGCAACATGCGTCGATTCTGTCGATACACACGGATGTCTCCCAGCGAAAGGCCGCAGCGCAGGAAATCGAGCAGCTGGCATTCTACGATCAGCTGACTGGCCTGCCGAACCGGCAACTGCTGGTCGAGCGGCTTGCGCAGTCGCATATCCAAAGCCAGCGCACCGGGCTGATCGGCGCCCTTCTCTTCATCGATCTGGACAATTTCAAGACATTGAACGATACGCTCGGCCATGCGCGGGGCGACCAGTTGCTTCAGGTCGTCAGCAGCAGGTTGCTCCACTGCGTACGAGAACAGGATACGGTGGCGCGTTTCGGTGGTGATGAATTCGTCCTCAGCCTGGTCGCCCTCGATGCCGACGTCGGTCGTGCGCGAAACAAGGCCTTGCTCGTTGGCGAAAAAATACTCGAAACGATGCGTCAGCCGATTCAGCTCTCCGACCCTGAACACCAGGGTAGCTGCAGCATTGGTATCGCAATGCGGGACAAGCACGATGACACGATCGACGAGTTGCTCAAGCGCGCCGATCTGGCCATGTATCGCGCAAAAGCAGCTGGGCGCAATACGCTTGAGGTTTTCGCGCCCGACATGCAGACAAAGATCAATGCCCGCGCAGAAAATGAGGTGGATCTGCGACGCGCCGTCGTACAGCAGGAATTTTTATTGCATTACCAACCACAGCTTGGTGTCGACGGTCGCGTAACCGGTGCAGAAGCCCTGGTGCGCTGGCAGCATCCCCAGCGCGGTATCGTTTCACCGATGGAATTCATCTTTCTCGCCGAGGAAACCGGCCTGATTCATAAAATCGGCAAGTGGGTACTCGAAACGGCGTGCAATCAATCGGCACAATGGATGCGCAATGCGCACCGGTCGTTCATTGCTGGAATACAAACTCAAAATGCCGGATTGATGGTGTCGGTCAATGTCAGCGTTCAGCAATTCCGGCATCCGGAATTCGTTGCACAGGTGATGTCGGCTGTGGCGACGAGTGGTATTAACCCGCACTACCTGAAACTTGAACTTACGGAAAGCCTCCTGGTCGACGACTTTGAAGCAACGATTTCGAAAATGACTGCATTGAAGTCGATCGGTATCGCCTTTTCGCTGGATGATTTTGGCACGGGATACTCGTCACTTGCCTACCTCAAGCGTCTGCCGTTGGACGAGTTAAAGATCGACCAGTCTTTCGTGCGTGACGTGCTGACCGATCCGAACGATGCGGCGATTGCCAGAACGATCGTCGCGCTTGCACAAAGCCTAGGGTTGTCTGTCATTGCAGAAGGTGTCGAGACCGCAGCACAACGCGCTTTCCTTACCGAGCATGGCTGCAAGGCTTATCAGGGATATCTTTTCAGTCGCCCGCTGCCACCTTCAGCCTTCGAGCAATTCGTGCTGGAAAACACCGGAATCAACATCGCATCATGAACCTCGGACGTTGCTGATGGAGTATCTTCTTGTCGGTGCCGAAGTCGTGGTGGCCTGCATCATCGGACTGGCAATTTATCTAGTTACGCGAAAACATTAAGCGATGCAGGCTGTGTCACAAACAAGCGCCTGACAGACACAAAACTGCGGCGGTCGACGCCGATGCCTGCCAGACAATTTCTGGGGACGGCAATTCGGCGCACCGCAAGTAAAGTCTGCGCATTGCTACCAAGAGGCTAGCTACGCGCAGATTTGCCGTGCGGCGAATCCTTCGATTTTCCGGTCATGGATCCGGCGCCAATGCCGGCTCCCATCGTTTCCATGAGTTCTGCCTTACGCGCAAACATCTGCTCACCAAGATCAATCAGGTCCATTTTTGCTTTTTTGACTTTTATAAACATTTCACTTTCTTCTTCTTGTACGTGATGGTCGATGTATTCGCCGAGTACGGTTACCTTGGCATCGAACATTTCATCAGAAGGCGCCATGGCTTGAAGCTGCATGATCAAGTCCTTCGCGCTAGCATGCTCGACCTCTGCTTCATTGATAAGGTCATCATCATCAATCCCCGCACGGGCGGCCGGATAAAAAATTTCCTCCTCGATTTCTGTATGAACTGTCAATGCAAGACAGATCTGCTCCACAACGTCTTTCTTTTTTTCAACATCTTCAGAACCAACAAGTTTTTCGAAAGCCTTGAAAAGCTTTTTTACTTCCTTGTGATCTTCGGTCAACAGCGCAATAGCGTCGTTCAACGATTTTACTTCGGTACGACTGGTACCCGATGCTGTGGTTTTGGCAGTCATGATTGTTGGGAATCGCTTAAAACTGGACCACGGTTTTCATCTAAAACTGACCCACCCTATTTGCGCGTAGATTACACCGCGTCTGTGGATAAGTCTTCTGGTCTGGTTCCTGGATCTCCTTTCTTTGCTGGTTTTTTGGTA
>JANXSS010000204.1 GCA_025356535.1 Herminiimonas sp. | reverse complement strand
ATTGTCTCAGACCGGAGCGTTGGCGGAAACAGTAAGTCGTTAATTAATCAGTGCTTCCTTAAGGCTGCTTTTTTAAAAACGTTCATGATGTCTCCCTGGTTATTATTTCTAACAAGCGAAAATCATTCCAAAAAGAATTATTTTATGTAATCAATAACTTGCAAATAAGTACGCCTTTTCCCCGGCTGCCATGTAAAGATTTTCGACAAGAAATGTTAATTATTTAAATTATTGTTGGAAGCAATCGTACGATTGCAAATGCAAGGAAAAAAGCAAAAGTGACATGCAGACCGGCGTCCATGTAAGGGATGAATCCGGCCTGGTCAGTCAATCGTTGGTCGGGGCGAACGAAGCGATCCAAAAGGATACCTGTATCGGCATCCATGGCGGCACAAGACCAAGGCACTTGCCGTGGCGAGCAGCGACGCTGCAACCATGGTCAGGGCGCCGACACGACCGCCGGCAAAATCAAATTCTGAATGCCTGCTTCAACGCCGCTGCAACCACCTGTTTTCGCGCAAGGCGCTGCGAACCAACAATGGCTCTCCTGTCGCCCCGCCGACGGCGCCGGCCCGCTTTGCCGCAGGTGCCTGCGGACAGGTGCCGTTGCTGCGGTACTGCAATGCAGCCGCCAGCCGCCCTTCCTGGACATCGCCCAGTTGCCGGCTGAAGTCGTCGGCAACGTCGCAACCCGGCAGGTTGTTCGGCTGCGTGCCAGACGCCGGCGTGAATCCGTCGACATAATCGCCGTAGCCGGCTTCATTGACGCCCTTGAACTGCACCGCGAAATAGGTCGTGCCGCAATTTTCCTCAGGGAAAAAACCGTAGGGCTTGCCGCAAGTGGCGGTGCCGATCTGGATCACCTCGATGCCAACGCCGCGCAGGCCATTGATCACCGCCTCGCTGGCCGAACAGGTGCCGCTGCTGGTGATGACGTACACCCGTGTCAGGTTCAGTTGCGGCAACGGCTGCCCCGAGCTCGACGCGAACGCCGATGCGGTGTCGATGAAGGGCGTACTCGCCAGATTGCCGAACGGATTCTTGCGATTCGTGCTGATGCGTTCGAAGGCCTTGCCGGCCGTTGCCGTGCGACCGGCAATCATGTAGGTAAGCTCGCTGGCAATGCTGAGAAAGCCGCCACCGTTGTAACGGATGTCGAGCACCAGGTCGCGGATGCCGGCGCCGGCGCCGGCTGCATTGAACTGGGTCATAGCGGCAATCAGCGGCGCTTCTGCTGTTGCGATATGGTCATTGAACAGCAGATAGCCGACATTGCCCGTGGGGGTAGGCAGTACCTGCACGTTTTGTACCGGTACCGAGCTGACCATGGTCGGCGTCATGCTGAAGCTGCGCGGCACGCTGCTGCCGGCATCGAGTACCGTAAAGCTGTAGCTGCGGCCGGCAACCGGTCCGAACAGGGCTTCGTTGATGGTTGCCACATCGGTGCCGTCGACCACATCGACGCCGTTGACGGTCAAAAATCTTGCACCGCGCCCCAGCTGGTTCGCCGCCGCCGGTGTCCCCGGCATGACATAGGCGACGACGATGTTGCGCGGTCGCGCGCGCGCCAGCAGGGCCGCCTCGAAGCCGTAGCCAACCGAGGCGCCGGCCTGCGACAGGGCGCTCCATTCTGCGGTCGTATAGGTGAAGTGGAACTGGTCCTTCGGCCGGCCTGACGCGGTTGTCGCCGGCGTGCGCTGACTGTTGAAAAACTCGTCGATGACGCTGGCGGCATCGGTCACGGTACGCGCGCTGCGCAGGTTGGTTGCCGGATCGTAGTGGGCAACGGTTGCCCCCACCACGTACTGCGCCAGATCGATCGCCGGCACTTCGTCGAACCAGAGGTAGGTTTCATTGACAAAGGAGCGCACCCACTGGAGTTCGGTGTCAATCGACCCGGGCGCATCGTTGTAGACCGCACCGGTATAGGCATCGACGGTGCCGGCAGGACGGGGCGCTACGCACTGCTGCGCAAAATTTCGCGATGACGCAAAGCGCGTCTCGCCTACGGCGGCCGGCAGTTCGCCGCTGATTGACGGCGCCGACGTCGCGCCGCTACACACGGCCGCACTGCCGATGCAGGTGCCAGGTTTGCCACCGCCGCCGCCGCAGGCAGCAAGCAAGAGGCATAGGACGGTCAGGACAGCGGAAATCTTCATGCGCGTTTCGCCTATTGATCAAAAAGGGCAAACCATCTCCCGCGGCTACAGTGGCATATGTTTCCCAAAGTTAAAAGCATTGCATCAAAGCAGGCACTCAAAATTTACAGGTGCCGGCCGGGATGCAACAACAGGGTCTTTCCGAGGCACCGGCATGGCGGCATTAAATTTCCGTACGCACTGAAAACCGCTGCCCTTTGCTCGTAGAATCGGTGGTTCTGTCACTAAAAATACGCGGGACAACATGCTTTCAACACGCGCCGCCGCGCCCGCCGTCCCGGGTCTTCCGGGCCGACGCCGGCCCGGCCAGTCATACCGCATTGCACCATGGGGCTGCCTGGCTGCCCTGGCGCTGGCCGGCTGCGCCACGCCGGCCGGCGCACCGGCTTCGGACCTGGCAAAGATCGACACCATCGTCGTCATCTATGCAGAGAATCACAGCTTCGACAACATGTACGGCATGTTCCCGGGCGCAAACGGCGTTGCAAACGCCGGCGCCGTCCAGACCGTGCAGCGCGACCATGACGGCCGCCCGTTGCCGCACCTGCCGCCGGTCTACACGGCGCAGGGCAAGGCCGATCCACGCTATCCGGCGAGGCTGCCCAACGGCCCGTTTCGCATTGATGCGCCGCCCGTGAATGCCCGCATCGACCAGGTCGTGCCAAGCCCGATCCATAACTATTACCAGAACATGGAACAGATCAACGGCGGGCGCAACGACGGCTTCGTCGCCATGACGACCGTCGGCGCCTGGACCATGGGTTATTACGATGGCGCCAGCCAGCGTGTCTGGCAGTGGGCAAAAGACTACACGCTGGCCGACAATTTCTTCATGGGCGCCTTCGGCGGCTCGTTTCTCAATCATCAGTGGCTGGTGTGCGCCTGCACGCCGCGCTTCGATGCCGCGCCTGCTTCAATGCGCGCGCAGCTCGACGAGGCCGGCCGCCTGAAGAAGAAACCGGCTTCGCCGCCCTCGGTGCTGGAGGGCCCGGTGCAGGTCTTCGACGGTGCGGTCACGCCCGACGGCTATGTCGTCAACACCTCGCAGCCGCCCTATCAGCCGAGCGGCATACCGCCGGCCGCGGGCGCGGCCACGGCGCTGGCGGACCCGGCCCGGCATCCGGTGCCGCCACAGACGGCTGCGACCATCGGCGACCGGCTCAACGAGCGCAAGATTTCCTGGGCATGGTATGCAGGCGCATGGAACCAGGCACTCGCAGACGGCAGCCAGGCGCCGGACGCAAAGCGCGCCGTCATCTACAACCGCGCCGCCGACAGCCCGAATTTCCAGGCGCACCATCAACCGCTGAACTACTTCGCGCAATATGCGCCGGGCACCGAGAACCGGGCGCAGCATCTGTTGGACGGCGACGCCTTCACCGATGGGATTGCGCGCGGCACGCTGCCGCAGGTGGCCTTCTACAAGCCGCCCGGGCGTCTCACGCAGCATCCGAGCTACACCGACATCCAGAGCGGCGACCTGCATATCGCCGACCTGCTGGAACGCCTGAAGCGCAGTCCGCAGTGGGCGCACATGACCGTCATCGTGACCTATGATGAGAACGGCGGTTACTGGGATCACGTGGCGCCGCCTGCCGGCGCCGGCTGGGGCGACCGCTGGGGTCCGGGCACCCGTATTCCGACCATCATCGTGTCGCCCTATGCACGGCGCGGCTTCGTCGACCATACCGCTGCCGACACCACCTCGATCCTGAAATTCATCAGCCGCCGCTTCGACCTGAATCCCTTGCCCGGCGTGCGCGCCAACATGGGCGACCTGACCAGCGCATTCGATTTTCGCCCCTAGCCGACAGCCGGGGGCCGTACTGCAGTCCTGCCAAAACAAATAGAACGGAGACCGTATCATGCAATCGAACATGCAATCGCCCATGCAATCCCCGAAGCAATCCCCCAGGCGCATCAGACCCGCCATCCTGGCAGCCGTACTGCTCGCCGCAACCCTGAACCCTTTATCGACCATGGCCCAGACGACCGAAAAACCGAAGCGCTTCCCGCAGATCACCCTCGATCAGCTCGACCCGTCGGCGCGCGCACTGGGCGAAGAGATCATGAAGATTTCCAGCGTCGGCCTGGGCGGACCCTACAATCCGATGCTGCGCAGCCCGATCATGGCGGATCGCTTAAAGCGCCTGCTGGACTACCTGCGTTTCAACACATCGCTGCCGACGCGCTTGAATGAATTCGCCATCATCATCCAGGGCCGGCTGTGGACCTCGCAGGTGGAGTGGTATGCCCATTATCCGCTGGCATTGAAAGCCGGCCTGAAGGCATCGGTGGCCGACGACCTGAAGGCCAACATCCGGCCGCGCGGCATGGCTGCCGACGAAGAAGTCGTCTATGACGTGTCGATGGAACTGTCGAAGAACCACAAGATCAGCGACGAACTGTTTGCCAAGGCAAAGTCGGTGCTGGGCGAGCAGCAACTGATCGACCTGGTCGCCGTCAACGGCACCTACGTGCTGGTGGCGATGCTGCTGGCAGTTGCGGAAGAAAGCGTCCCGGCCGGCAAACCGCTGCCGTTTCCCGAGGCTGCAAAATAGGCGATGCAGGCACGACGGCACTTGGCGCCGTGCCCTGGGAAAAATCAGTTGCCGATCTGACGGCTGTGCAATGCGGCCCAGTCGGTCTGCCCGGCAACGGCGGTGCCGCATTGCTGCATCAGCTCGAAGCAGCGCGACTTGGTGGTTTCGATTGCGCTGGCCAGGAACTTCGGTTCGTAGGCGCGCAGCAGGTGCGACTGGTGCGCTTCCATGTAGGTCTTGATGCGCTCGACTTCGCAGGCCAGCGGCTGCAGGCCGTTGAAGGTGCCGGCATCCCAGTGCCAGCCCAGGCCGAGTTCGTAGAACGCTGCATTGTAGGCATTGCGATGCAGGTCGTTGGCGGCGGCGGTTGCGGTTGCGGTTGCGGCGACGGTGGTTGCTGCAGTGCTGGCGGTGTGCATGGTCATGGCGTTTTCCTCTGACAAGGTTGGAATCGGGGCGTCCGTGTCTGCAAGTGCAGATCACGTAACAGGATGACCACATGGTAGGATCGAATAACGATTAGGTATAGTTAAAGGTTTTATGGTTGTGCATAACCTTTACGTTATGGTCTGAGCGAATGAAGAATGCCACCCTGCGCCAGTTGAAAGTGTTCGAGACGGTCGCCCGGCGCCTGAGTTTTTCACGCGCCGCGGAAGAGTTGCACCTGACCCAGCCGGCCGTGTCGACCCAGGTCAAGGCCCTCGAAGGCCATGCCGGCGTGGCGCTCTTCGAGCAGCTCGGCAAGAAGGTCTACCTGACGCCGGCCGGCACCGAGCTGCTGCGCCATAGCCGCGCCATCATCAACCAGTTCCGCGAGGCCGAAGACGCGATGACGCAGTTCAAGGGCGTCTCCGGCGGACAGCTCAATGTCGCCGTGATCAGCGCCGGCGATTATTTTTTCCCGCGCCTGCTGGTCGAATTCGCCCGCCGCCATACGGGCGTTAGCCTGAACCTGGGCGTGCACAACCGCGCCGAACTGCTGCTGCAGATGGCCGCCAACCAGACCGACCTGGCCGTGATGGTGCGCCCGCCGGAAGGCGTCGACATGGTCTGTGAATCCTTCGCGCCGCATCCCTACGTCATCGTCGCCGCACCCACCCATGCGCTGGCCGGCGCGCGTGCCATACCGCTGCAGCGCATCGTGCGCGAGCCGTTCGTGGTGCGCGAAAAAGGCTCGGACACCTGGAACTCGATGGAGGACGGTTTCGGCAAGCGCATCGCACAGATCAACGTCGCCATGGAAATCCGCAGCACCGAAACCATCAAGCAGGCCGTCATCGCCGGCATGGGCATCAGTTTCCTGTCGGCGCACACGGTCAGCCAGGAACTGGCGAACGGCAGCCTGATCGTGCTGGACGTAAAGAACTTTCCGCTGATGCTGGACTGGTACGTGGTGCATCGAAAGAACAAGGCGCTGCCGCCGGTGGCGCAGGCCTTCAAGGATTTCCTGATGCACGACGGCGCCGCCCTGATCGCGCATTTCACCGGCATCGTGCCGGCCGCCCTGCACGGGCCGCAATGAGGCGGGGCTAAACGTTGCACGGCGCGACGCCGCTTCACAAATCGCGCCGGCGCGCCTACGATGGAGGACCGACGATCCATCGCCGTGCCGGCGTTGCCTTTCACTGGCAAAATGACGGCAGGCAGGCACACTGCAACCGACCTCAGCCCTCCGCTCCCGCAACATCGAACCTCCTACACGGCTTGCGCCGCCATCCAATGACCACCATCGTCTACACCCACGAAGCCTGCCTGGAACATCGCCCCGGCAGCCATCATCCCGAGTCGCCCGAGCGCCTGCGCGCGGTCTTGCAGGCGCTGCGTACGCCGGACTTTGCAGCGCTCGAATGGCGCGAGGCGCCGCTTGGCACCCGCGAGCAGGTCGAACTGATTCACGACCCGGCCTTCGTCGATGAAGTCGCCGAACTGGTGCCCGCCAAGGGCTATGCAACGCTCGACGGCGGCGACACCGTCATGTCGCCCGGCTCCTGGGAGGCGGTGATGCGCTGCGTCGGCGCTGCCTGCGCCGGTGTCGACGCCGTCATGCAGGGCGAGGCCCGTAATGTCTTTTGCGCCACCCGCCCCTGCGGCCATCATGCCGAGCCGGACCGCGCGATGGGATTCTGCATCTTCAACCAGGCAGCGATCGCCGCCGTCCATGCGCTCGACACCCATGGCTTGGAGCGGGTCGCGGTGATCGATTTCGACGTCCATCACGGCAACGGCACCCAGGCGGCATTCTTCAACCGGCCGGAACTGTTCTATGCATCGAGCCACCAGTCGCCGTTCTATCCCGGAACAGGCGCCGCCTCCGAGCGCGGCGTGGCCAACAACATCGTCAACGTGCCGCTGCCGCGCGGCTGCAATTCGGCCCTGTTTCGCGAAAAGACGGCCGAGATCATCCTGCCGGCGCTACGCAAGTTCGCGCCGCAATTGATCATCATCTCGGCCGGCTTCGACGCACATGCGAGTGATCCGCTGGCCGAACTGAACCTGACCGATGACGACTACCGCTGGGTGACCCAGGAACTGGTCGACATTGCCAACGCCTGCTGCGAGGGACGCATCGTTTCGGTGCTCGAAGGCGGCTACAGCCTCGACGCATTGGCCAGCAGCAGCGCCGTGCATGTACACACGCTCATGGCGGCCTGATGGTGGACCAGCCTGCGAAGGCGTCGAAAAAACCGAAGAAGATCAAGCTGCTGTTTTGCCTGAACGACCGCGGCGAAGGAAAACGTTCCTGCGCCGCCTCCGGCGCCAAGGCATTGCGCAAGCAGGCCAAGGCGCTGGCCGCCGACGATCCGGGCCTGAAGGTCAAGAAGAGCGGCTGCCTGGGCTTGTGCAAGCACGGCCCGGTCATCGAGATTCTGCCGGAAAAACTGTATTACCAGGTGCGCGATGCGGCCGCGCTTGCACAGCTGATGCAACAGGTGACAAGCGGCGTGCCGGTGACGGCGGGCCTGATACCGACCGGGAAGTCGGCAAAAAAGAAATGAGCGCGTGCGGTCGTGGCGGCACCTGGATGGTTCGAGGCAGGCCAGCCACGATGCAGCGCATCATGCCGCACCGGCGCGATGGCCGGATGGCTGCAGCACGTTACATGATCAGCCGGCGCATGTTCGGCATGGCCTGCAGTGCGTCGCACATCGGTTCGCTCAGGGGCAAGCCCCCGATATCGAGCGTTGTCAGCGCTGGCAGGTCCATCAGCGCGGCTGCCTGCGCGTCGCCAATGTCGGTATGCCGCAGATTGAGTGCTTTCAGCACTGGCAGCGCTGCCAGTTCCGTCAGGCATCCAGGACTGAGCTGACAAAGGGTGAGATCGAGGCTGGTGAGGTTGGTCAGCGCGGCGAGCGAGCGCATGTCCTCCTGCTCCAGCACGGCCCCGCCAAGTTCAAGGTTTCTGAGGTTAACGAAGCCGGCGACTGCCGGTGCCAACTGGCTGTCACGCCGGGTCATGCCGTATCCGGCAAAACCCACGTTCAGGCTGGTGAGCTTGGTGAGCGCGCCGGCCAGCCCACCCAAGGCGGCGCTGAATCCCTGCCTGTCGAATGTATTGCTACTGAGGTCCAGGCTGGTCAGGTTGGTGAGCGCAGCAAGCCTGGCGATCGCTTCACCGCTCAGGCAATTATTGCCGACATTGAGACTGGTGAGGCTGGCAAGAGGAGCCAGGGCCCGAACGAGGCTTCCACCTGCTTGATGATCATCAAGATTCAGATGGGTCAGCTTCGTCAGGCTGCTCAGGCTATCGAGCTGATCGAGGCTATGCACGGGGCCAAAAGTACCGAGAAAGCTGTTTGGGACGAGCGGCAGGTCGAGCGGGAGTGATTCGAGCGCGGGATTGTTGGCATGGATCGCCGCCAATGCCAAGAACACGTGCCCGACATCGACTTGGTTTTTATCCGCATGCTTGACCGCCAGGCTTTGCAAGTCGTTCTTTGCGGCCAATACCTTCAGCACGATTGCCCCTTTGCTGCCCCGGGTGCTCAACGGCTGACCCCTGCAGATCGCCTCCAGATCAACGCCAACGTCCTGCTTGTCGCGAAGCAGTACTTCAAGCGCAGCGCCGAAAGCAGCGCCGTCCTGGGCAGGATTGCCTGCAAGTTGCGTGATGGACCTCTGTACCGACGTCTGGGCGAAGACGCGCTTCGTCTCGGCCATGGCGGGCGCGCCCATGAACGCCGCCGCATAGGCCTTGAAGGTGGCGGAGGTCGTCTGGATACGCGCCAGTTCGCGCGCTCTGGGCAGGATATCGTCGCCCGCAGTCGATTGCGATTGCACGAGGAACCCGAACATGTTCGACCTCAGGTCGACGCTCTTGAATGTCTCCGACATGGCGCTGCCAGGCTGCAGTTCGCCCGGTTCGTCAGGCGCGCCGGTGGGCTGCGGTGCCTGCAGGTCGTGACGCGCCGCTGAAGCGGCTTGCTCATCCGCCTGGCCTGCCGGCTGCGAAAAAGAGACGTTGGCCGGCGCCGAGATCGCACCGGCGCGGGCATCGATCGCCGCAGGTTGCGCTGCCGTCCGGGATGCAGCCGCCTTCGAGAGCTTGATGCGACTCAGGAGTTCGTCCAAAGGCAATGGCGGCGCAAGTCTCGACCGCCGCCCTGCCGGCAACACGCCTGCTGTCGTGCCTGATTGTGTCGGGGTTTCTGCAGACGTTGCCGCTTGCGACGCTGCCGCCGCAGCGCCGGCGCTGGCCGGAAGCATGCTCACACGACGTTTCATTGGTTTGTCCTTTGTGTAGGCCGGCGGCGTTGCGCGATGCACAGGCGTTACCTGAAAGCCGTCTGGCCCGCTGCAATCAGCGTGATCCGCCTGGCCTGCTGCGTCAGACTCGTGAAAGCACTGGCGGCGGCGGCAATGTGCCCACAACGATGAATGGTGAAAGATAGCGACCTGATCGATAAATTTCTTTCCAAACACGTATAGGCGCCATCCGCAGCGCAGAAGGAATGATCACGCCGACGATAAGATCCAGGCGCGATGCCGGACTTCAAGAAAGAGAAAGACGAGCGTAAATCGCAACGAACCCGTGCCACCAGCGAAAAGCCAACAGGCCGTTCGACAGCCCGATCGCGGCGGCGGCAAGGCAGATGGAGGCGCATTATTGAATGCGGGTTGTCCGGGTTGCGTGGGTGCTGCTACAGCAGAGAAGGGCGGTCCAGACGATCAGGTGTCGCGCGTTCGCAGCGGTCGACCGGCTTGCAGACAGATCATGTGCGCGCACGCGCGGGTTCCGGCCGTGCCAGCATGTTGGCCAGATGGAAGCGATTGCGCCCGGCGCGCTTGGCTTCGTAGAGCGCCTGGTCGGCCCGGCAGATCAGTTCCTCGGCGTTGCTGGCGTCGACCGGATAGGTGGCGACACCAAGACTGGCGCTTATGTGCAAGGTGCGCCCATCGACCTGGAACGGCGCGGCCAGTGACTCGAGAATCTTCAGCGCCGGGCGCATGAGGTCCGACATGTCATCGATGTGGGTAAGCAGCAGGATGAATTCATCGCCACCGATACGTGCCAGCGTATCCTGCTGGCGGCAGGCGCCAAGCAGGCGCTGCGCTACCATGCGCAGCAAGTTGTCGCCGCACTCATGTCCATGGGTGTCGTTGACCGCCTTGAAACCATCCAGATCCATGTAGAACAAGCCCATCATGCGATGGTTGCGCGCGGCATGATGCAGCGCGGTTTCGATCCGGTCTTCCAGCAGGCGGCGGTTCGGCAGGCCCGTGAGGTGATCGTGCAACGCCATCTGGCGCTGCATGCGGCCTTGCTCGGCGAGCTTTCGATATAACAGCCGCACTTCAAGCAGATTGTGGATACGCTGATTGACTTCGGCAACGTCGAGCGGCTTGGTAATGAAGTCACGCGCACCGGCCTGCAGCGCCGCGATCTTGTAGCCAGGATTGGCGGTGATGGCGATCACCGGCACGTAGGCATTCTGCTCGACCCGGCGTAGCGCTTCGATGACGTCAAGACCGTCGAGGCCCGGCATCTGCATGTCGAGCAGGATCAGGTCGTAATTATGCTTGGCATGAAGTGCTGCAACTTCGGTCGCGCAGTCAGTGGCGCTGACGTTGGTATATCCCGCCTGATTGAGCACTGCCAGTAGTAAATCGATGTTTTCCTGGTTATCGTCAACGACCAGCAGTCTGGCGTCATGAATATGATAGGGGTCGCTCATGATTTTCTTTCGCTTGCCGACGCAGGGATGCGCGACTCTTGCTTTTGTTGAAGAGCAAGATTAACGAAAGTCAATATGAATTTCTGTGCGGTAACCAACACACGCCGCTACCCAGCTTTGGCGTGAAGTGTCTGCGACCGTCGCCCACATCGGTGGTCGTTCGGAGCCGGCGTGGTCTCAATTGCACGACGTCAGTTTGCTGACCCAGCGGGCATCTGGGCTGGAATGCTCAAGATAATCGTACGGGATGGCCATGCGGTCGAGTTCCGGACGCAAAAAGGCCCACTGGTCTTGTGTCAGCGCAGGAAACTCGACCACGCAGCCCAGCGTTTCGTGCTGCTGCTTGCCAAGCGAGTCGAACGGCATGCGCACCGTCGAGCGCAGTGTGTCCCAATCCTTGCAGCACACCCGCACCTGCACCATGTCGTGCAGGGAGACTTCGTCGAGATTCATTTTGCGCTCCGGTCGCCCAGGGTCGTGACGAAATACGCCTTCACATCCTCGCTGGCGCTGCCGACAGCGGCCACGGCATCGCGCAACTGCTCTTCGCTGACGGCAAAAACGCCCATCCAGTATTCCAGTTCCCAGATTGCCGAAACGTCGACGCGTCCGGGCTCTGCCGGTACCCGGCCGCTGCTGATGTCATCCATGAAGCCTCCTTTGAAGTTACTGCACAATGTAGTCCATCGCTGCCGGCCGGTCTGTTCACTGGCCCACATTTGGCTGGCGCGCCCTGTCCGAACCGTAGCGGCGGCGCGCCGTCACAGGTCCCGGTGCGCGGCCTGGGTGTAGAAGAAGCGCATCATCTCGCCGCTCGCGTCCGGGCCACGTGCATCGGTATATGAGCCGTTGGCGCTGCCCCCTGCCCAGGCGTGCCCGAAGCCATGGATGAGCCAGTGCTCGGCGATCGGGCGACCGGCAGCATCCTTTTGCACCGTACGGGTATAAGCATGGCCGTTCGGCACCTGGCCCTGCTCGCGGCTGCGCACGCCGCCAGCACTGCCAAGCGGCGCCGCGCCGGCCATGACCTGCTCGCCGTTGCGCATGTTGACCGTATGGTCGGCGTCGCCATGAAAGACGATCACCGGAATGCCCTTGAAAGCCTGGCCGCCGGCCTGCTGCGCCTGCGCCGGTGCCTTTGCCATGCCGCTGCGCATGGCGGCAAGCGCCGACGGCAGGTCCGTAGCAGCGCCGTACGGCAGCCCGGAATGCACGGCGATGCCGGCATACAGGTCGGGATAGATGGTGCCCATGATCGCTGCCATCGCGCCGCCCGCCGACAGGCCGGCAACGAAGATCTGTTTCGGATCGACGTTGTAGCGCGCAGCGACGTCGCGTGTCATGCCGGCAAGGATCGACGGCTCGCCGCTGTCACGGGCCTGATCGACGGCATTGAACCAGTTCCAGCACTTCGAGCTATTGGCCGCCTGCGATTGCTGCGGATACAGCACCAGGCATTTCTGCGCTTCGGCCACTGCATTCATCTGCGTACCTGCAGCGAAATCATCCGGATCCTGCGTGCAGCCATGCAGCATCACGACCAGCGGCAGTGCCTGGCCGTGATAGGCCGCCGGCACATACAGCTTGTACTGGCGGCTGCCGGCGGCGTTGGTGAAGCTGCCGCTGTCGAACTTTGCGCCTTGCGGCAATGGCGCCGCGGGGCTCTTGCCAGGCATCCGGCCCAGAGCGCTGCCATCGGCCGAGACGCCGAGCTTTGCCAGCAGCTCGGGCACGAAGCTCTTGACGTCGCCGAGCACCTTGGCAGCGCCCGGAGGCATGCCGCCGGTGCTGCTGCCCGCGGCAAAGTGAGCAGCACCGGCCGGGCTTGCCGCCTTGCCCGCTGGCGGCGGATTGATGTCGTGCAGAACCTGGCCGGCACCACAGGGCTGGCCCGCGCTGCCCGCAGCGCCGGGCGGCTGGGCCACACCTGCCTGCTGCAACGCCTCCTGGATTGCGGCAGTCGCCGCCTGTGGTCCGCCGCGCAGCATTTCACGTGTCATCTCGCGCATTTTGCTGAAAATCTTTTGCTGGTCTGTCATGGTAATTCCTTCCAATGTCGGGTTATCGGGTTCGGTCGGCCAATGCGGCCTTGACTGCGGCGCTCGCATGCAGGGCGCCCAGCACGGTGATCGAGGTAATCGTCTGGCGCGCCAGTTCCGGCGTGACATCTGCGGCAATGCTCGCCAGCCCCAGTACCTGGATCTGCAGGCTTTGCCCGGCATCGGCCAGTGCCTGCAGGTCGGCGCGGCTGAAATGCTGCATGCCGAGCACAAGTTGCTTGCGTGCTACTGTCTGCCGCACGATCTCTGCGTGGGCCGTCAGCTGATTGCGGATGGCGGTACGGATCAGGTCGGTGCGGTTGGAATAAAACCCCTCCTGCACCAGCAGGTCGATCTGGCCAAGATCGACCGGGCCAAGATTGATGGTGATTTTTTCCGTGTCGCTTGCGCGTGGCTTGAGTTCGACCAGGTTCATTTTTGATTCCTCCAGAATTCGCACTACGATTTTTTCCATCCATTTACCATCCACATGGATGTTATATGGCTTCCATCCGGTATTACAAGGGACTTTTCCGGAAATTTTCAAACTGGTCAAACGTTTCGAAATGCGTGCAGCCGCACCTTGGACCGGCTTCATCCGTGGTTCAATCGGATCTGTGAATCGCCCTGCCCCCCTTAGCGCCAGGATTGCCGACTTGACCAAGATTTCCCGTTTCCTGTACGCCAGGTTTTCGCCCGAAGGCTACGCCGGCCTGCACCTGACCATCGGCGCCGTGCTTTTGATCGCAGCCAGCGCCGTGTTCGGTGCAATTGCCGAGGACGTCTCCAGCGGGGATGCAATCACCTTGATGGATGTCCGGATTGCCCGCTGGCTGCACCTGCACGCCGATGCGGTGCTCACCCGCCTGCTGCTGGTGGTCACCGATGTTCACAGTCCGGCTGGCATCGTCCTCATGTCGAGCGCCGTCGGCATGTACCTGGCGATGCGCAAGTCCTGGTACTGGCTGCTGTCGCTGGTTGTCGCCGTAGCCGGAGGCGGGCTGCTCAACCTCGCCATGAAATATGCCTTTCACCGCGCCCGCCCGGTCTTCGACGATCCCTTGCTGACGCTGGCGACCTACAGTTTTCCCAGCGGTCACACGGCAGGCAGCACCGTGTTCTATGGCGTGCTGGTCTGCTATCTGTTTTCGCGCGTTGTCGGCTGGGCGCAGCGGGCCCTTGTCGTCCTGGTTGCCGTGTGCATGGTGTTGCTGGTCGGATTGAGCCGGATGTATCTGGGTGTTCACTATTTCAGCGATGTGCTGGGCGCCATCGCCGAGGCCACGGCCTGGCTGGCGCTGACCGTCACTGCCATATCCACCCTGCGCCGGCGTCGGCTGTTGCACGCTCAGCCGGGTGCTGCGCCGATGCTGCGAGACGCACATGGCTAGCCCGGTCGCCGTCATCGTCAATGCAAAAGCCGGCGGCAAGTACGATACCGGCTGGGCCGGCGAGCTGACCGATAGATTTCGCGCCGCCGGCATGACGGTTGCCGTCACGCTTGCCGCCGATGGGCAAACCATGCTGGCTGCGGCACGCGCGGCCGTGGTGGCTGGAGCCCAAACGGTGGTCGCCGGCGGCGGCGACGGCACCATCAATGCAGTGGCATCGGTGCTGGTGGGCAGCCGCTGCGCGCTGGGGGTGCTGCCGCTTGGCACCCTGAATCATTTTGCCAAGGACCTGCAGATTCCCCTGGCGCTCGATGCGGCGATTGCCGTCATTGCAGCCGGCCATGCCATTGCGGTCGATACCGGTGAAGTCAACGACCGGCTGTTTCTGAACAATTCGGGGCTGGGCATGTATCCCGACATCGTGCGCGATCGCGAGCATCAGCAGCGCCGTCTTGGTCGCGGCAAGTGGCTGGCATTTGCCGCCGCCGCCATGGATGCGCTGCGACGCTATCCGTTTCTGACGGTGCGCCTGTGCGTCGATGGCCGCATGCATGAACGGCACACGCCCTTCATCTTCATCGGCAACAACGTCTACTCGATCAACGGCTTTACCCTTGGCGAACGCACGACCCTGCAGGCGGGCCTGCTGAGCCTGTATGTCGCCCAGCGCACCTCGCGCATCGGCCTGCTGCGCCTGGCGCTGCGCTCGCTGTTCGGCCGGCTCGAGCAGGCCCGTGACTTCGATGCCATGACCAGCACCGACCTGGTCATCGAGACGCGCCACCGCCGCCTGCTGGTGGCAACCGACGGTGAAGTAAGCCGGATGACCACGCCGCTGCACTACCGCACGCGGCCGCAGGCGCTGCGGGTGCTGGTGCCCGCACCCGCAGCGGCGATCTGAGGAGAAAACATGCGCACTCTGGTGCATCTGTCGGACCTGCATTTCGGTCGCGTCGACGCAGTACTGATTGCACCGCTGACGGCGCTGGTGGCAGAAATCGCTCCGGATGTACTGGTGGTTTCAGGCGACCTGACCCAGCGCGCGAAGTCGGCCGAGTTCGTTGCCGCCCGAACCTTCCTCGATACCCTGCCAACGCCGCAGATCGTGGTGCCTGGCAACCATGACATCTCCCTGCACAACCTGTTCAACCGGTTCCTGCGGCCACTGGCAAAGTTCGCGCGCCACATCACCGCCGACCTGGAGCCGTTCTATATCGACGCCGAGATTGCCGTGGCCGGCGTCAATACCGCACGCTCGCTCACCATCAAGGACGGACGCGTCAACGCAGCGCAGATGGCACGCCTGCGCACGCGCCTGGCCCGGCTGCCACCGGAAGTGGTCAAGGTGATCGTCACGCATCATCCGTTCGACCTGCCGGATGCCTACGCCAGCGCCGAACTGGTCGGCCGCGCAGACGCTGCCCTGCAGACCTTCGCCAGTTGCGGCGCCGACCTGCTGCTGGCCGGGCATCTGCATGCAAGTCATGCCGGCACCACCGCAGCGCGTTACCGCATAAACGGCTATGCGGCGCTGGCGGTCCAGGCCGGCACGGCGACGTCGACCCGAGGCCGGGGCGAGACCAACTCCTTCAATGTCATTCGCATCGAAAGGCAGCAGATAACGATAGAACGCATGGCGTGGCTACCGGAGGCAGGTCGCTTCGACCTGGCAGCAACGAGCAGCTTCCTGCGTCAGGGCGAGCGCTGGATGCCGCGCGACGGCGCCGGTCTTGCCTGAGAGCTGCGCCGCAAGGGCATCGCGCCAGGAGGTTGTCAGCCGGGACGGTCGATGGCGCGCGGCGCGGCCGGCGGACCAGCGATGGTTGCGGTGGTTGAGGTGGTTGCGATTGCCGACGGTTTCTGCGCCTGCTGCGAGGCGCGCGCCCGTACCACGATGATCTTGATTGCCGCCATCACCGGCACCGACAGGAAAATGCCGGCCACGCCACCGAGTTCTTCGCCGACCAGCAGCCCGACGATCACCAGCAGCGGCGAGACTTCGACGCCCTCGCTCATGAGATAGGGATTGAGGATGTAATCCTGAAAGACGCGGTACATCAAGATGACGCCGATTAGCAAAAGCAACTGGTCATAACCGCTCACGCCAGCCACCACCACCGTCAGCACCACGGCAGCAAGCGGGCCGACGAACGGAATGAATTCGAGCAGCGCGGCAATGCCTGCCAGCAGCAGCGCATACGGCACCCCCAGCAGCGCAAAGCCGATGCTGTAGAAAATCAGCGTCGCCAGCGACAGCAGCAGCAAGGCGCGCACATAACCCGACAGCAGCACGTCGAGATCTTCCGTGATGGCCGCCCACAGGGTGCGGTTGGGCTCGGCCATCCAGGCCAGCACGGTGCGCCGGATTTCCGGCGCCTCCTTGATCAGCAAAAAACTCAGTACCGGTATCAGCACGACGTAGATCAGGTTGCTCGCTGCATGCATGATGCCTAGTCCGAAACGCTGCGCCCACGGCAATGCCGCACTGGTGCCGCCCTGAAGCTGTTGCTGCACGAAGCTCAGCATGCGCGCACGCAAAGGCTCAAGGACATGCGGCAGGGGAAATTGATTCGCAGAATTCTGTGCGCTGATCAGGTCTGGAAATTTCTGGCTCAGCCGGGTTGCCTCATCGACCATCCGGGTGCCGAACAAACCGCCGGCTACTGCCAGGGCAGTCAGGACGATGACGAACACCAGGGCAATCGAGGCCGTTCGCGGCAATCTTTGCGGCCGCCTGAACTCGACCAGCTGCACCAGCGGATGCACGAGGTAGCTGAAGAAAATGGCGAAGGTAACGACCAGCAACGTGCTGCGTGCCGCGTAAAGCAGGAACAACAGGAGCGCGACGATGAAAGTCGTCCACACGATGCGGGCAACCCGCAGATCAAATCCGAGCATGCCGTTTCCTCGATGAGTATGAACACGGCAATTGCAGCAGCCATGGAGTCGCCGCATTCTATCGTGGAATCCGGGGTCCGCCCACAGGTGTTACGCGGCGTGCGGCTCAGGCGCGCAACCAGGTGTAGTCACCGTTGGAAAGTCCGTCGAACATCTGGTCGGGCGCCTGGTTGATCTGATCGCGCCAGTAGCGCCCATGCTCGGCGTAGTCGACCATCAGGTTTGCCAGCCACTCGCCGGTGACATCCTCGGTCAGGCCGATGCGCACCAGCAGCACGATGCCACCGGTATCGGAGTCCAGGCCGAATTGCGCCTGGTCCTGCGCGTAGATCAGCAGATTTGCTTCCAGCATCAGCCGATAGACCGCCAGTGTCCGGCCCGGGGTCACGATTCCAAACTGAAAATACAGATAAAAAGCGGCCGGATCGTCTTCCAGATAATCGAGCAGAACGTCGAAGCCCTCGACCTGCAACTGACGCCGCGCCACCATCTGCTCGGGGTCCGGCAAGCCAACCACGCCGCACAGTTCGCGCAGCAATGCCTCGAACATGTCCAGGCTCATGGAGCCTAGTCCATCGGGCTGCTACGTACCAGCGGCAATGACAGCCGCGCGGCTGCATGTGTCTGTTGGGCCAGCGTGCGCTGGCGTCCGAGGTTAAGAAGCCACAACGGCAGCATTGCATGCAGGCTGCGCTGGTTAGGGGACAGGGCCGTCGGGCTTTGATGCCCCTTGCCGAAAATTTCGATCAGCATTTCGCGCACATCTGCAATCCTGTCTATTTTCGGCAGCGAAATTTTATTCTGCAACACCGCTGCATTGATGCGGCGCAGCAGCAGCGGCACTGACTTGCCGGAGGGGTCGGCCTGGCTGGTCGATTGAATCAGATGCAGCACGTCGTGCAACGACTTGATTTCCAGCAGCGGCGGCAATACGATCGCCTCCGGTTTCTTCAGGCCATGCGCTCGCGCCCCGATCGAACCGGTCGCTGCGCTCGCCGATGCCTGCGCCTTCGACGTCGACAGCGAAAACACCTTTTGCAGCCGGCGCTCATCCCGGTCACTGCCATCCTGCTTGCCGTCGTTGTTTTCTTTATCGTAACGAAAACTGCTTGGCCGGCGTACCTGCGCCTCTTCGCTCGGCACTTCGCTGTCGGGTAATTCGAAATCCGGTTCGTCTGACAGCTGGTTCGTACGGCCGGGGCCGCGCGCCGCGCCACTACGGCTGGTCTTTGCCGGTCTCAGCGGCATGCGCTGGATCGGACCGCGTCGCATCTGGATCGACATGCCCGATTGCTGAAAGAATGCCTCCTTCAGATGCGCATTGTGGGTCGCGCTGCTGCGTGCCGGCGTTGCTGTGGACGCCGGCGTGGTAGCGGCAGGCTGGGTCGCTGCGAGGGTACGGGCGAAATCGACGCCGCTTCGAAATTTTGGGCCATTCATTGGAAGATCGCTTTCATGACAGACTCACCAAAACGCAAGACCATGTTGCCGCCCCACGGGCCGGCGATGACCAGCAGCAGGGTTACCGCAACGAGCTTGATACCTTGTGAAACGCTTTGCTCCTGCAGCGATGTAACTGCCTGAACAAATGAAATCAACAAACCCACTGCAGCAGAAAGAATCACTGCCGGCAGCGACACCATCAGCGCCAGCAACAGCGCCTCGCTCGTAAATCGCAGAATCTGTGCCTGATCCATGAGTCGTCACCTGTAGGTCAGGATGAGGCCGTGGATCAGCAACGACCAGCCATCGAGCATAACGAAGAGCAATAGCTTAAACGGTATAGCAATATTATTCGGCTGAACTTGTGATAACCCCATAGCAAGCAAAATATTTGCAATCGTTAAATCTATTACAACGAATACCAGATACAGGACAAAACCGATCTTGAAGGATTCGGTGAGTTCGGTTAAGGCAAAGGCCGGCGCCAGGATGATCAGATCGTCATCGCGCACCGCATCGGCCTGCGCCTTCGGCCACATCTTGCTGGTCGACTTGACGAAAAATGCCTTTTCCCGTTCGTGTGCATGCTTGGCCAGAAAACGCCTGAACGGGTCCTTGGCGGCATCGACATAGCCGAACACCTGCGGCGCTGCGTTGACGGTATTGCCCGCCTGCGGCCGGGCCTTGAACGCATCGAGCGACTCGAAGCCCACAGGCGCCAGGATGTACACCGAAACGATCAGGGCAATGCCGTTGAGAACCGTATTCGGTGGTACCTGCTGCACCCCGAGCGCATTGCGCAGGAGTCCAAGGACGATCACGATCTTGGCGTAGGACGTCAGCACGATCGCCACGAATGGCACGATCGACAACGCCAGAAACAATACCGCCAGAGAGACCGGATCGAGCATCTGCATCATGCACTCCCGGCAACCAGACTTTCGATCTGCACGCCCAGGCAATCGCCGATCACCACCAGCTTGCCGCGCCCCAGCAGCTGGCCACAGGTCACTACCCGGATCTGCGCCTCTGCAACCGGTATCGCCAGTTCGATCACGTAGCCGGGCCGCAGCGAACTGAGTTGCGCAATCGACAGGGCAGCACTGTCGATTTCAAAATGGACCGGCACCTCGAGTTCGGCGACCCCGGTTGCAAGCAGCGGCAATGATGCGGCACCGTCGGCGGCGCCGTCCTGTTCCTGCATTTCGCTCATGATCGTGACTTTCTGTTGAGTGATTCGAACCCGGCCGCACCAATGCACGCCGGCAGGCGCACCGCAAAACAATTCTGCATTCAATGCCTGTAACTCTGCCGCATTCTTGCAAAGCAGCACGTCTCCGACTTCCAGCGAGCGCAGCAAGCCGGCGCTCCAGGTCC
>JANXSS010000146.1 GCA_025356535.1 Herminiimonas sp. | reverse complement strand
AAATAGCCGAACCGGCAACGAAGGTGTCGGCGCCTGCCGCTGCTGCTGCCGCGATGTTGTCCACCTTGATGCCGCCATCGACTTCGAGCATGATCTCGCGCCCGCTGGCACGGATCATTGCCCGCACCGCAGTGATCTTCTGCAGGGCGTGGGCAATGAAGGACTGGCCGCCGAAGCCGGGATTGACCGACATGATCAGCACCAGGTCGATCTTGTCCATCACATGCTCGAGATGATGCAGGGGCGTTGCCGGATTGAAGACCAGGCCGGCCTTGCAGCCGTGATCCCGGATCAGCTGCAGGGTACGGTCCACATGCTCCGAGGCTTCCGGATGAAAGCTGATGATGTTGGCGCCTGCCTTGGCAAAATCCGGGATGATGCGGTCCACCGGGCGCACCATCAGGTGCACGTCGATCGGCACCTGCACGTGCGGGCGGATCGCTTCGCAGACCAGCGGACCGATGGTCAGGTTGGGAACATAATGATTGTCCATCACGTCGAAATGAATCATGTCGGCGCCGGCTGCGACGACGTTACGCACTTCTTCGCCGAGCCGGGCGAAATCGGCTGACAGGATACTCGGGGCAATACGGTACGGTTGCATGGCAGGTCCAGGACAAATAGTTCGTCATTTTACCCGTGCCCCTTCATCGTACCGAAGCCGCGTCGAATGCAGGCGCGGTCGATGTGCAATACTTTGGGCCTGCTTCATGCTGCGCCCTAGCCGGCTGTACATGCTGGCCTGCGCCGCTGCGCCAATATCAAATAAATTAAGGAAGAGCCATGTCCGCGTATGAACTTACCGTTTCCGTGCGCACGCAGTATCTGGAAGACCAGTCCGATCCGGACCGTAACAAGTATGTCTTTGCGTACGCAGTGACGATCAAGAACACCGGGCAGGTCGCCGCGCAGGTGATTTCGCGCCTCTGGACGATTACCGACGCCAACAACCATGTCGAGAACGTTCGCGGTCTCGGCGTGGTCGGCCATCAGCCGCTCTTGCAGCCGGGCGAGCAGTTCGACTACACCAGCGGCTCGTCCCTGTCGACGCCGCACGGCTCGATGCATGGGGAATATTTCTGCGTTGCCGAAGACGGCGAGCAGTTCGTCGCCCGGATTCCCGAATTCATCCTGTCGCTGCCGCGCACGTTGCACTAGGGGTTGGCAGGCGGTGCAGGCGGTACGCTAGCGGCGCCCGGGTTCGTCGGGCGCCTCCGGCACGTTTTGCGCGTCGTTGTTGACCGGATCGGGTTTTCGACCCGAAAACATGGTCCACCAGACGATGAACACCAATACCATCATGGCCAGGAAGGCCTCCAGCAATAACAGCCACATAGCGCGCGATCTCTCATGTCATTTTTCCGCTGCAGTTTATCCCACTCCCTGCTGATGCTGGCGTTGTTGGCTGGTTGCAGTACGACAAAGCGCGAGTTGCCCGCGCCGGGCGGCACGATACCGCCACCGGCAGCGCCGGCAGCAACGCGTCCCCCTCCTGTTGCACCGGCGGCGGCGACCCTGCGCCCGACTACCTTCGCAGCCGTGCCGGGCTGGACGCAGGACGACCTGCGCGAAGCCTGGCCGGCTTTTCGCGCCTCATGCGACGTATTGATCAAGAAGCCGGACTGGAAAGAGGCGTGCACACTGGCGCGCGATGTGTCTCCCGCCGATGCGCGGGCCGTGCGGCAGTTTTTCGAAAGCATGTTCGTGCCGCACCAGGTCTTCAACGCCGACGGCACCGACCAGGGCCTGGTGACGGGCTACTACGAGCCGCTGCTGCGCGGCGCCCGCAAACGCTCGGGCGTCTACCAGACGCCCCTATATAGAGCGCCGGACGATCTGCTCAATGTCGACCTTGCAGGCGTCTATCCGGAGTTGAAGAGCCTGCGCCTGCGCGGCCGCATGGTTGCCAACAAGGTCGTGCCCTATTGGACCCGCGCCGAACTGATGCAGGGCGATACCCTGGCCGGTCGCGAATTGCTATGGGTAGACGATCCGATCGATGCCTTTTTCCTGCAGGTACAAGGCTCCGGCCGTGTTCAACTGGCGGATGCCCATGAAACCGTGCGCGTCAGCTATGCCGACCAGAACGGCCATCCCTACAAGTCGATCGGGCGCTACCTCGTCGACCACGGCGAGATGACACTGGAGCAGGCGTCGGCGCAATCGATCAAGGCCTGGTATGCCGCGCATCCGGCGCGCCAGCAGGAACTCCTCAATGCAAATCCGAGCTACGTCTTTTTCAGGGAAGAAAAACTGGCCGACCCGAACCGCGGGCCGAAAGGCTCGCTCGGGGTGCCGTTGACCCCGCAGCGCTCGATTGCAATCGACACCCAGTTCCTGCCGCTGGGCGCGCCGGTGTTCCTCTCGACCACGCAGCCGAATTCGGAAACCGCCCTGCAGCGCCTGATGCTGGCGCAGGATACGGGTGGCGCGATCCGCAATGCCGTACGTGCCGATTTCTTCTGGGGTTTCGGCGCACTCGCCGGTGAGCAGGCGGGCAGGATGAAGCAGCGCGGCATGATGTGGGTGTTATTGCCGCGCAGTGCGGCAGTGCGCTGAACCGGTATTGCTGCACCAATAAAAATAGCGTTCAACCAAGGAGACATGATGACATTCGAGACGATTCTGATTGAAACAAAGGGAAAGGTCGGCATCGTCCGCCTGAACCGGCCGGCGGCGCTCAATGCGCTCAATGACCAGTTGATGGATGAGCTTGGCGCCGCCCTCGCCACCTTCGATGCAGACGACGCGATCGGCTGCATCATCATTACCGGCAGCGCAAAAGCCTTCGCCGCCGGCGCGGACATCGCTGCAATGGCGGGTTACACCTACATGGACGCGTTCAAGAGCGATTACATCAGCCGCAACTGGGAAGCCCTCCTCAAAATACGCAAACCGGTGATTGCCGCAGTCGCCGGCTACGCGCTGGGCGGCGGCTGCGAGCTGGCCATGATGTGCGACTTCATCATCGCTGCCGACACGGCCAGGTTCGGCCAGCCCGAAGTCAAGCTCGGCACCATGCCCGGCGCCGGCGGCACCCAGCGCCTGCCACGCGCAGTATCGAAAAGCAAGGCGATGGACATGTGCCTGACCGCGCGCATGATGGACGCAACCGAGGCCGAGCGTTCCGGCCTGGTGTCGCGCGTCGTACCGGCTGCCAGCCTGATGGACGAAGCGCTGGCAGCTGCCGACATCATCGCCGGCATGTCGCTGCCGATTGCCATGATGATCAAGGAATCGGTCAATCGCGCCTATGAAGTGCCGCTCGCCGAAGGCGTGCATTCCGAGCGCCGGATGTTCCATGCAACCTTCGCCACACAAGACCAGAAAGAGGGAATGCAGGCTTTTCTTCAAAAGCGCTTGCCAAGCTTTAAGAACCTTTGATATAGTTCGGCTCCCGTCGCAGAGACGCGGATTCAGGGGTAGCCGGAAGCGGCGATTCAGGGGTTGCAAAGAGGTGATGGGGGGAAGTAAGGGTGGGAGTGGTTGGAGTTGTAGCGGCAAGTTTTTCGGTAGTTGAAGCGGCGGAAATAAAGCAGCGGCAGCGAAAAAAGTTCTTGACGAAACAAACGAAACGCCGCATAATCTCATCTCTCTGCTGCTGACAAACAAAACGATTTGTCAGGTGTGC
>JANXSS010000143.1 GCA_025356535.1 Herminiimonas sp. | reverse complement strand
GCACACCTGACAAATCGTTTTGTTTGTCAGCAGCAGAGAGATGAGATTATGCGGCGTTTCGTTTGTTTCGTCAAGAACTTTTTTCGCTGCCGCTGCTTTATTTCCGCCGCTTCAACTACCGAAAAACTTGCCGCTACAACTTCAACCACTCCCACCCTTACTTCCCCCCATCACCTCTTTGCAACCCCTGAATCGCCGCTTCCGGCTACCCCTGAATCCGCGTCTCTGCGACGGGAGCCGAACTATAGCAAACTCTATTCGAGGCGTGCAAGTAGTTTCAAAATTATTTTCCGACTTTCGAATTGACGCGCTTTCGGCAAGCGTTTTACTGGGGCGCTCCGCTTGTTTTAGTTATCGGCGTGATAGGCAGTGACGCGCTCGACTTCTTCTTTTGACCCAAGAAATACCGGCACGCGCTGATGCAGTTTCACGGGCTGGATATCCAGTATCCGTCCACGTCCGTCTGTTGCGGCACCACCGGCTTGCTCGACCAAAAACGCCATCGGGTTTGCCTCGTACATCAGGCGCAGTTTCCCCGGCTTGTCCGGCTCACGCGTGTCGGCCGGATACATGAAGATGCCGCCGCGGGTAAGAATGCGATGCACGTCCGCCACCATCGAGGCGACCCAGCGCATGTTGAAATCCTTGCCGCGCGGACCGCCTTGCCCTTCTTCCAGTTCAGCGATGTAGCGCTTGACCGGAGCATGCCAGTGCCGGCTGTTGGACGTATTGATGGAATATTCCTTCGTTTGCGCCGGTATCTTCATGTCGCGCTGTGTCAATACCCAGGAGCCCATCTCGCGGTCGAGGGTGAAACAGTGCACGCCGTTGCCCGTGCTGAGCACTAGCACCGTCTGCGGCCCGTAGACCGCATAGCCGGCGGCAACCTGGCGCGTGCCCGGTTGGAGAAAATCCTGCTCGTGGGGCGTGCGCATGCCTTCGGGCGCCTTCAGCACCGAGAAAATCGTGCCGATCGAGACATTCACATCGATGTTGCTCGATCCATCCAGCGGATCGAACAGCAGCATGTATTCGCCCATGGGGTAGCGGTTCGGAATCGGGTGAATGCTTTCCATCTCCTCGGATGCCATCGCCGCCAGGTGACCGCCCCACTCGTTTGCTTCGAGCAAAATCTCGTTGGAAATGACGTCGAGCTTTTTCTGGACTTCGCCTTGAATGTTTTCACTGTGCGCCGTTCCCAGAACGTCGCCGAGCGCGCCCTTGCCGACCGCGTGGCTGATCGTCTTGCAAGCGCGCGCCACGACCTCGATGAGCAGGCGTAGTTCGGCGGGGATGCTGTTGTGCTCGCGCTGCTGCTCGATCAGGTGCTGCGTAAGGCTGATACGTTTCATTCGGTTTTCCTGAAGGTTGAATAGGGTCGGTGCCGCCGATCCGTGCGCGTCATGCAGCCGCACCGGGCGTAGCCGCAAGCGCTTTCGTGATTACTTCGGCAACGTCGTTCGACAGCCTTGGCGTGCCTGCCACCTGCTCGAGCGCCTTGCGCATTTTCTGCTGCAGGTCCGGCGCGTACTTGCGCCATCGGTCGAGACTGCGGGCGAGGCGGGAGGCGACTTGCGGATTGATTGCGTCAAGCGCCACGACCTGCTCGCCCCAGAACGCATAGCCACTGCCGTCACGCGCATGGAAGCGTGCAGGATTACCGTTGCAGAAGCTGAAAATCAGGCTACGCGCCCGGTTCGGATTCTTGAGCGAAAACGCCGGATGGGCCATCAGGGCGCGCACTGCCTTCACATCCGTGTCGCGTGCGGTGGCCTGCAACATGAACCACTTGTCGATGACCAGCGGATCGTTTTCGAAATCGGCGTAGAAGCGCGCCAGCGCGGCGCCTTTGAACGGCGCAGTAGTAGCAGCAAGTGCCGAAAGCGCCGCCAGCCGGTCAGTCATGTTGTCGGCGCCTTCGTACTGCGCCTGCAGCAGTGCATGTACCTGTACATCGTCGCGGTCGGCGAGGTATCGCAGCGCCAGGTTCTTCAATGCGCGCCGGCCAGCCGACACCGCATCCGGGCTGTAGGGGAGCTGCGACTGGCTTGCCTGGTAGGTGCGCATCCATTCGGGCCACAACACGTGCGAAAGCGCCTGATGCAGTGCACGTCGCGCCGCATGGATTGTCTGCGGGTCCACGACTTCCATCTGCTCGGCAATCAGCGCCTCGGCGGGCAGCGTCAGTCCGACTTCACGGAACGCCGGATCGAGCCCGTCGTCGACCAGAAGCGCGGAAAAACTTGCCGTCAGCGCTGCGCCTGCATCGCCTGCTTCCGAAGCTGCGTCCGTGATCAGCGCCAGCAGGCGCCGCATGGCGAGCCGCTGTCCTGCCTCCCAGCGGTTGAAGGCATCGCTGTCATGCGCACTGAGAAAGGCCAGCTGCGCATCGCTGTAGTCGAACTCCAGGAGTACTGGCGCCGAAAAGTCGCGCAGCAGCGACGGCACCGGCTCGGCGGCCACATCGATGAATCGGAAAGTCTGCCGTGCCTCGGTCAGGTCCAGCACCAGGCTGGTCGGCGCCGGCGCGGTGGCCGGCTTGCCTTCCAGACGCAGGGGAATGTCGCGCCCTGCGGCGTCGAGCAGGCCAACCGCAAACGGAATGTGAAACGGCAGCTTTTGCGGCTGCCCGGCCGACGGTGCGCAGGATTGCGCGAGTGTCAGCTCGTAATGCTGCGTCGAGGCGTCGTAGGTCGCCGAGGCCGTCACACGGGGCGTACCGGCCTGGCTGTACCAGCGCTCGAACTGCGTGAGATCATGGCCGCTGGAATCGGCCATCGCGGCGCGGAAATCGTCGCAGGTGACTGCCTCCCCGTCGTGACGGGCGAAGTACAGGTCCATGCCCTTGCGAAAGCCTTCGCGTCCGAGCAATGTCTGGTACATGCGCACGACTTCGGAGCCTTTTTCGTAGATCGTGACGGTGTAGAAATTATTGATCTCGACATAGGCGTCAGGTCGCACCGGATGCGCCATCGGACCGGCGTCTTCAGGAAACTGTGCCTGACGCAGCAGGCGCACATCCTCGATACGCTTGACGGCCCGGCCGCTGACGGTGCCGATCATGTCGGCGGAAAATTCCTGGTCGCGAAAGACCGTCAGGCCTTCCTTTAACGACAGCTGGAACCAGTCGCGGCAGGTCACGCGGTTGCCGGTCCAGTTATGAAAATACTCATGACCGACCACCGATTCGATGTTGGCGTAATCGGTATCGGTGGCAATACGCGAATTTGCCAGGACAAACTTGGTATTGAAAATGTTCAATCCCTTGTTTTCCATTGCACCCATGTTGAAGTCGCTTACCGCCACGATCATGAACCGGTCAAGGTCGAGTTCCAGACCGAACCGCTCGGCATCCCATGCGATGCTGTTCTTGAGCGACGTCATCGCATGCTGCGTCTTGTCGAGGTTGCCCTCCTCCACCCATACCTGCAGCAACGCGCGGTGGCCGGAGCGCTGGGTGTACCACTCTTGCTGGCAGACCAGATTGCCGGCCACCAGGGCAAACAGGTAGGAAGGCTTTCGAAACGGGTCTTCCCATTTTGCAAAATGCCGGCCGTCACCCAGGTCGCCTTCCTCGATCAGATTGCCGTTCGACAGCAGCACCGGATATTTTTCCTTGTCGGCGCGCAGCATCACGGTGTATTTCGCCATGACGTCCGGGCGGTCGGGGAAATAGGCGATGCGCCGGAAACCCTCCGCCTCGCATTGCGTGAAAAAATTCCCGTTTGAAACGTACAGGCCGGACAAGGTGGTGTTCTGGTCCGGGTGGGTGATCGTTTCGATCTCGAGTATGGCAGCCGCAGGCAGATCCGGAATTTCCAGGGTCTGCGACGTCACCCGATAGTCTTTTTTTCCGAGATGGCGGCCATCGACCCGTAGCTGCACCAGCGTCAGATTCTCACCGTGCAATATCAAGGTAGCGCTGGCAGCGTCGGGATGGCGGCGGATCGTCATCCGTGTCGCCACCCGGGTCGCTTGCGGATCGAGGTCAAAACCGATGTCGACGGTATCGACGAGGTAGCTCGGCGGCGTGTAATCCTGGCGGTGGATTGCTTGGGGTATGTCGGTGCGCATTTGGCAAATTCTTTCGATGTTCAGAACGGGTCGCTCAATCAGCCATTCTACCAACCTATGCACATAACCCGAAATCCGCGGCAGGCATGCAGGCCCTGAAACGGCGCCATGGATTTCGCCGGATTGCGGCCCGAATCCACACGATTTGTCTGCCTTTGGTTACAAAATGTAACGGCAATTTTGACGACTGCGCCTATCATGCGTCCGTCATTAAACAGGAGCAAGTAAATGAGAGGCTGGTGCAGACCATTCATCCTACCGCTGGCGCTACTGCTTGGCGGATGCGCAGCCAGCATGGTGCGCAGTGACGTGACCGTATTCCAGGAATGGCCGGCTGACCTGCGCGACAAGACCTTCGTCTTCGAGCGTACGCGCGAACAGGACGACAGCCTCGAGTACCGCAACTACGAAAACCTGGTGCGCGCCGAACTGCTGCGCCTCGGCTTTTCGGAAGCGTCCACTGACCGGCCGACGAAGCTGAAAGTCACGTTTGTGTATGCAATCCGCGGCCGCGACGTGCGCGTCATCGAAAGCGTGACACCCGAGCCGTTCTGGTACGGTGCGCCGGTGTACGGCCATCGCTGGCGTGGCCGGGGGTATTACGGCCCCTTCTATGATCCATTCTGGCCGGTGGCGCCACCGACCGAATTCGTCGACAGCAGTTACCAGGTGTTTTCGCGTCAGTTGAAAGTCACGATCGCCCAGGCTCCAGCGGGGAAAAAACTGTTCGATGTGACCGTCAGCAGCGAGGGCACCAACGGCGTGCTGGCATCGGTCATGCCCTACCTCGTTCGCAGCGCGTTCCTCGATTTTCCGGGCACCAGCGGCGTGCCGCGACGTATCGAACTGCGCATGCAGTAGGCGGCGCCTGGCGTTATAGAGCCGGCGCTAGCGCAGCGATTCCTCGGCCAGGTCGAGCGGCTTCATCAGTTCCAGCAGGGTTTCATCGTTGATCTCGCCGGCGGTATGCAGGCGATGCAATTCCTCGCGTTCGGCCCGCAGACCGATCAGGCGGGCCTGTGTCGTCATGTGGTGATCGTGCTCGGGATCGGCGTCGCTGGCCATCTCTTGTTGCTCGGCGTTGATGCGCTGCTGGTACTGTTCGGTGACGACCTTGACGACGTTATTGCGGCCATCGCTGGCCCGGTTCTCCAGGCCCGGCTCGCTGGCAATTGCCGTGATGGCAGCATGCGAGGCTTTCATTGCCGCCTCGGCGCGTTCCTGTTCCACTGCTTTTTCATCATCTTCGGGCATGCCGCGCAATAGCACCGGCAGGCAAACCGCGGCAATGACCAGCGTCAGGATGATGACGCCGCCGGCAATCAATATCAACTCGTCGCGGGCCGGGAACGGCATGCCGCCACCCATCTGCAGCGGCAGCGAGATCGCGGCTGCCAGGGTGACGGCGCCCCGGATGCCGGCCACCGTATGCGCCAGCAGCACCCGCATGCCCGGCATCGGTTTGCCCTGCTGCAGGCCCATGCCCTCTTTGCCGAAGCGCGCCAGCTTCGCCTCGCCCCAGCCCCAGATCAGCCGAATGGCGAGGATCGCCAGCGTGACGACAACGATCAGCATCAGCAGATGCAGGCCGGAATGGCCGTGACCGTGGGCAGTGCGTACGCCCGCCTCCAGCACGCGCGGCACCTGCAAGCCGAGCAACAGGAAGATGAGGCCATTGAGCGCATACGAAAACAGGTCGAAGAAATTACCGGCCTGCAGTCGCAATGCCGCATTGTCGTCATGCTTCGGGTCGGCGTAGCTCATCATGACGCCGGCGCCAACGGCTGCGAGAATGCCCGACAGGTGCAGCGATTCGGCCAGGTAATATGCGCCGAAGGGCAGCAGCACCAGCAGCAGCACCAGCGGCATGGTCGTGCTGCCGTCGGCTGCCGAGAGCACCGTGCGCAACCGGCCATACACATAGGCCAGCACGACGCCGATGCCGGCGCCGGCGACCGACACCAGCAGCACGTTGAGCGCGGCGCCGCCGATGGTGAAGGCGCCGATCGAGGCGAGCAGGGAAAATTTCAGCGCCACCAGGCCGGAAGCGTCGTTGAGAAGCGCCTCGCCCTGCAAGATGTGCTGCAGCGTGCGCGGTATCTTGACGCGCTGGGAAATCGCGGCAACCGCCACGGCGTCGGTTGGCGAGAGCACGCTGCCCAGGGCAAAGGCTGCCCATAGCGGTATGTCGGGACGCAGCCAGTGCAGCAGATAGCCGATCAGGATGACATTGACCAGCACCAGGATGAATGCATGCAGCAGGATCTGGCTGCGCAGTTGGAACGCCTCGCGCTTGGGCAGCCGCCAGCCGTCGGCAAACAGCAGCGAAGGCACGAACAGGAGCATGAAAAGCTCCGGTTCAAGCGCGACCTGGAAGCCTTCCAAACCGCTGACGGCCAGCCCGGCGCCGACGGCAACCTGCAGCAGCGGCAGCGGGATGCGTGCCAGATAGCGGGCGAGCAGGCCGGTTGCCGCCGCCAGTGCGATCAGGCCGAAAGAAAGCAGCGCAAGATTCATTGCAAAAACAGGCGAACGCGGACGCTATGGATTCGCAGTGTAATAAGACTCGGCCACAAACGTCAGTACGCCGATCATCACGACCGCCAGCACCAGCACGATCAATAACCGACCGAAGCGCGGCGAACCGTTACCTGCGGGCGGCTGCTCCTGCGGATGATCCATTGGATTCTCGTCGGGTGTCATGACGACCTTTTCAAGGCAGCAGAATCGTCGAACCGGTGGTCTTGCGACCCTCCAGATCGCGATGCGCCTGCGCCACGTCCTTCAGTGCATAACGCTGGTTGATTTCAATCTTTACCTTGCCGCTTTCGACCATGCCGAACAGGTCGGCTGCCATGGTTTCGAGATCGTCGCGCTTGGCGGAATAGGTAAACAGGGTCGGCCGCGTCACATACAGCGAGCCGCGCGACGCCAGTTCGTTCAGGCCGAACGGCGGTACCGGGCCCGAGGCACTGCCGTAGCTGACCAGCATGCCCAGGGGGGCCAGGCAATCGAGCGAGCCGGTGAAGGTGTCCTTGCCGATCGAGTCGTAGACCACCGGCACGCCCTTGCCGCCAGTAATTTCCTTGACCCGCTCGACGAAATTTTCGGTGTTGTAGTTGATCGTGTGGACGCAGCCATGGCTCTTGGCCAGCGCCGCCTTTTCATCCGAGCCGACCGTGCCGATCATCGTCACGCCGATTGCACGCGCCCACTGGCAGGCGATCAGGCCGACGCCGCCGGCGGCTGCGTGAAAGAGGATGGTTTCGCCCCCCTTGAGCGGGAAGGTGCGGCGAAACAGGTACTGCACCGTCAGGCCCTGCAGCATCATCGCCGCACCGGTTTCGAAACTGATGGCCTCCGGCAGTCGCACCAGCACCGCCGCCGGCATGACCCGCGCCTCTGCATAGGCGCCGGTCGGCCGGCTGGCATAGGCAACCCGGTCCCCGACCTTGACATGGGTGACACCGGCGCCGACCGCCTCGATGGTGCCGGCGCCTTCCATGCCCAGCCCGGCCGGAAACTCCTGCGGATAGGCGCCGGTGCGGAAATAGACATCGATGTAGTTCAGGCCGATGGCGGCCTGGCGGATACGGACTTCGCCAGGGCCGGGTTCGCCGACTTCGACATCGACATATTCCATGACTTCCGGGCCGCCGCTGCGGGATATCCTGATTGCCTTGACCATGCTGGTTCTCCGTTTTTATTGAGGGATGAAAGTGATGAAGCCGGGCCGGCCGTCCTGCAACCAGCGGCCTTTGCGACGTGGTCCTGCCGATAGTTTAGCGATCCTTTGCAGATTGCGTCAGAAAGTACCGGGGTAAGCGCCGCCGTCCAACAGCACGTTCTGACCGGTCAGGTAACCGGCATGCACGCTGCACAGGAAAGCGCAGACCGCGCCGAACTCGGCAGCCGTGCCGAAGCGCCGCGCCGGTACCTGGTCCTGCCTGGCAGCGCGCAAGGTTGCCGCGTCCTGTCCGCTGGCCGCTGCAATGGCCGCAAAAGTGCCGTTGAGGCGATCGGTATCGAACTGGCCGGGCAGCAGGTTGTTGATCGTCACATTGTGCGCAACGGTCTTTCTCGCCAGGCCGGCGACAAAACCGGTCAGGCCGCTGCGCGCGCCGTTGGACAGGCCCAGCACGTCGATGGGCGCCTTCACCGCGCTCGACGTGATGTTGACGATGCGACCGAAACCGCGCGCCTGCATGGCGTCGACCGTCTGCCGGATGAGTTCGATCGGCGTCAGCATGTTGGCATCGATTGCTGCGATCCAGTCGGCACGGCGCCAGTCGCGAAAGTCGCCCAGGGGCGGGCCGGCGGCGTTGGTGATCAGGATATCCGGTTCGGGACAGGCGGCCAGCGCCCGGGCGCGGCCGTCTTCGGTGGTGATGTCGCAGGCAACTGCGATCACCTTGCCGCCACCGGCGGCGCGGATTTCGGCTGCGGCGGCTTCCAGTGCCTCGCGCGTGCGGGCCACGATCGTCACGTCGACGCCTTCGGCTGCCAGCGCTTCTGCGCAGCCGCGTCCCAACCCCCGGCTGGCGCCACACACCAGCGCCCGCCTGCCGCGAATGCCGAAATCCATTTGTCCTCCTTGGACGCGCCCGTCGATCAGGCTTTTTTCTTCGATAGCAGATAGATGCCGCACAGGACCAGCCCGGTGCCGCCCAGCTGTACGGCAGTCACCGGTTCGTCCAGGATCACCGCACCCAGAAACAGCGTCGAGACCGGACCGATCATGCCGGCCTGCGAGGCCGTGCCGGCGCCGATGCGCGCCACGGCAACCATCGTCATGAATACCGGCAGCACGGTGCAGAACACGGCATTGAACAGCGACAGGCCATACACCGCCGCGGGCTGCTGCAGCATCGAGAGCGGGCGCAGCAGCAGGAACTGCAGGATGCAGGCGGCGCTGGAGACGCACATCGCGTAGGCGACGAGGCGCATTGCGCCGACCCGGCGCACCATCTGGCCAGAGTACAGCAGATACAGCGCATAGGTCATCGCGCTGCCGAGGACGAAGCCGGCGCCGCGCAGGACATCCGGGCCGCCGCGCCGCGCATCATGCAAAAACACCAGGACGGTGCCCAGATAGGACACGCCAAGCGCGATCCACTCCAGGGTGCTGATGCGTTTCTTTAAGAATCCGATCGAAATGAGCAGGACGAAAGACGGTGTCAGGAACAGGATCAGCCGCTCCAGTCCCGCGGAAATGTATTGCAGTCCGAGGAAGTCAAGAAAACTCGACACGTAATAGCCGACGAGGCCAAGCAGCACGATCTTGATGCGCTCGGCACCCGTCAGGGGCGACGATACACGCGCCTGCCAGATTGCAATGGCGGCGAAGAACGGCAGTGAAAACACCATCCGGAAGGCGATCAGCGTGACGGCGTCGACCGGATAACGGTAGATCAGCTTGGCGACGATTGCCTTGGTAGAAAACAGGACCGCGCCGGCGATGGCAATGGCCAGGCCGACCAGGAACGCCTTGCGCGCCTCGGCCATGTGGGCCACTGCGTTCGGCTGCGGGATCATTGCGCCGCCACCGGTGGCCGGCGGGCCGTCCGCGCGCAGCTACCGGCCCGGCCGTGGCGCAGTCGGCTCACGGATCGATCAGGTGGCCGAGCTTGCTGGCCTTGGTCTGCAGATAGCGGCGGTTGAAGCGGTTGCTCTTGACATGCAGGCCGATGCGCTCGGTGACGGCGATGCCGAGTTGCTCGAGGGCGTCGATCTTGCGCGGATTGTTGGTCATCAGGCGCAGGCTGGAGATGCCCAGGTGCTGCAGCATCGGCAGGCACAGGCGGTAATTGCGCTGGTCGGGCGCAAAGCCGAGCTGCTGGTTGGCTTCGACGGTGTCGGCGCCGCCGTCCTGCAGATGATAGGCGCGCAGCTTGCCGATCAGGCCGATGCCGCGCCCTTCCTGGCGCAGGTAAAGCAGCACCCCACGGCCTTCGGCGGCAATTTTCTGCAGCGCGGCTTCGAGTTGCGGTCCGCAGTCGCAGCGCTGGCTGAACAGGGCGTCGCCGGTCAGGCACTCCGAATGCAGGCGTGCGAGCACCGGCGCGCCATCGCCGACATCGCCCAGGGCGAGCGCGAGATGCTCCTTGCCGCCATCGGTTTCGATGAATGCATGCAGCCGGAATGTCGCCCAGGGTGTGGGCAATTCGCACGACGTCACATGCGTCATGCTCGGTTCGACAACGGTGCCGGCGTCTGCGGCGATCTTCAAGGGCATTGGTTTTCCTGGTAAAGCAGGCGGCGCAGCCTGCGATCCGTGCATGCTGCGCCGACTTTTGTCCGGTAGAGGCACGTAAGGATATCAGGCTGCGCCGAAATCCCCCGCGGCAGCGCTATTCCAGAACCGTGACTGCAACGAAAGATCCGCGCTTGTGCTGCTATGATGCAATCCTTCCGCATTCAGTTTTTCCTGCCGCACCGTCTTCCCGATACCCTATGCCCGCCCTCATTTCCCTGCTCCAGACCTACGGCATCTGGATCGTCTTTGCCAACGTCCTTCTCGCACAGGCCGGCCTGCCGGTGCCGGCCTATCCGGTTCTGATCGTCGCCGGCGCCATGGCGGCGCACCATGAACTGAGCTGGCCTGCCTGTCTGGCCGTCAGCGTCGTGGCCTGCCTGATCAGCGACCTGGGCTGGTATGCAGCGGGGCGCCGGCATGGCAAGCGCATCCTGGCGCTGCTGTGCCGGCTGTCGCTGTCGCCGGACTATTGCGTCAGTCACACCGAAGACATCTTCAGCCGCTGGGGTGTCAAGTCGCTCCTGGTTGCAAAATTCCTCCCCGGATTCAACACGATCGCGCCGCCGCTGTCGGGCGCAATGGGTATCGGCCAGCCGACCTTCCTGCTGTTTTCCGCGGTGGCCGCGTTGCTATGGGCTGGCACTGGCCTGGCGATCGGCGCGTTCTTTCATGCCAGCATCGACAGCGTGCTGACGGTGCTGAGCCAGATGGGAACGGCGGCATTGAGCGGCATCGGCATACTGCTGGCCGCGTTCCTGCTCCTGAAACACCGGCAACGGCAACGCTTCATGCAACAGCTCGAGATGGCGCGCATTTCGGTCGAGGAACTGCGCGAACTGATGGATGGCGGCAAGGATCCGGTCATCATCGACGCCCGCAGCGTCACGGCGCGCGAGCTGACGCCGCCGATTCCGGGCGCGATCCTGTTCGGCCATGCCGCGCATGAACAAGCCTTCGGCGCCCTGGCGCGCACCCATCCGATCGTGGTCTATTGCAGCTGTCCGAACGAAGCCTCGGCCGCTGCGGTGGCCCGCCAGCTGATGGCGCGCGGCTTCCGGCAGGTGCGCCCGCTGGTGGGCGGACTCGACGCCTTCAATGCATACGATGCCACGGTCGTGGTGCGGGTGGCGCCGGCCGGCTGAAAATTGCCAGCCAGGCGGCTCATTTCTTCTTCAGGATCGAGCCGAGCACGCCGCGGATGATTTCGCGACCGACCGTCGAGCCGATACTGCGCGCAGCCGATTTGACCATTGCCTCGACCACCGTATCCTTGCGCCGTGCCAGCCCGCTGCCGCCGAACAGGCCGCCCATGGCGCCGCCGACGGCATCCTTCAGGCTGTCGGTAAAGGAGGGGCCGGCCGGCTCCGGTGCGGGGACAGGCGCCGGTGCAGGTGCGGGCGTTCGGGCGCCTGGCCGCGACACCGGCGGGTTTGCCGGCCCTGGCTGCGGTTCTGGCTGCGGTTCTGGCTGATACGGCGTGCGCGCGCTTGCTGAATTGCCCCAGTCGTTCGGCGCATCGGGTGCGGGTGCCGCGGGTGGCGAGGGCGCACGCGCCACCGGCGCCGGCGGCGACGCGGCTGGGGCAGATTGCGGCCGACTCGACTCGACCCGTCCACGCAGTTTCTCGTAAGCCGATTCCCGGTCGATTGTCGTCTCGTAGACGCCGGCGACGATCGAGCCGGCGATCACGCCGGCCCGTTCGGCATCGGTCAGCGGCCCGATCTGCGAGGCCGGCGGCAGGATAAACGCGCGTTCGACGATGCTCGGCCGGCCTTTTTCATCGAGAAACGACACCAGCGCCTCGCCGACTTCCAGTTCCGTGATCACCTGGGCGGTGTTCAGCATCGGATTCGGACGGAAGGTTTCGGCTGCCGCCTGCACCGCCTTCTGGTCGCGCGGCGTGTAGGCGCGCAGCGCATGCTGGACCCGGTTGCCGAGCTGGCCTAGAACGGTGTCGGGAATATCGAGTGGATTCTGGGTCACGAAATACACGCCCACGCCCTTGGAGCGGATCAGGCGCACGACCTGCTCGATCTTCTGCAGCAGCGGCCTGGGTGCTTCGTCGAACAGCAGGTGGGCTTCGTCGAAGAAGAATGCCAGCTTCGGCTTGTCGAGGTCGCCCACTTCCGGCAGATGCTCGAACAGTTCAGACAGGAGCCATAGCAGGAAGGTCGAATACAGGCGCGGTGCATTGAGCAGCCGGTCGGCCGTGAGGATGTTGACCACGCCGCGGCCGGCGACATCGGTTTGCAGCAGGTCGTCGATGTTCAACATCGGCTCGCCGAAGAACCGGTCGCCGCCCTGCTCCTCGATGCCGACCAGGCCGCGCTGGATGGCGCCGATGCTGGCCGCCGAAATGTTGCCGTACTCGGTCTGGAAGCTCGCTGCGTTGTCGCCCACCTGGCGCAGCATGGCGCGCAGGTCCTTGCTGTCCAGGATCAGCAGGCCATGGTCGTCGGCGATCTTGAACACCAGTTGCAGCACGCCCTGCTGGGTATCGTTGAGGTTGAGCATGCGCGCCAGCAGCAACGGGCCCAGGTCCGAGATGGTGGCGCGCACCGGATGGCCTTTTTCGCCGAAGACGTCCCAGAAGGTCACGGGGCATCCGGCCCAGGCGATTTCGGGCAGGCCCAGCAGGTCCAGGCGCGAGGCGATGCGCGCGCTGGTCACGCCCGGCTTTGCGATCCCCGACAGGTCGCCTTTCACGTCGGCCATGAAGACCGGCACGCCGATGTTCGACAGGGCTTGCGCCATTGCCTGCAGGGTGACGGTCTTGCCGGTGCCTGTGGCGCCGGTGATGCAGCCGTGGCGGTTTGCCAGGGCTGGCAGGAGCATCAGTTCGGTCAGGCTGTTCTTTGCAATCAGTAGCGGATTCGACATGTTTTCCAGGGGTTCGAGAGGCAATCGCAGAGGGGCGGTGTGTTAAAATTGTAGATTGATTTCCAGCATTCCAGCGTTAAATTTAGCCCGCATTACCCCATCAGGTCACCGAAAAGAGAATCGTCATGGCTGGACACAGCAAGTGGGCCAATATCAAGCACAAGAAGGCCGCAACAGACGCCAAGCGCGGCAAGGTCTGGACGCGCCTGATCAAGGAAATCACGGTGGCAGCGCGCATGGGCGGCGGCGACGTCGCCACCAATCCGCGCCTGCGCCTGGCGGTCGAAAAGGCGGCCGACGCCAACATGCCCAAGGATAACGTCACCCGCGCCGTGCAGCGCGGCAGCGGCGGCCTCGACGGCGCCAATTACGAAGAAATCCGTTACGAGGGCTACGGCACCAACGGCGCGGCCATCATCGTCGACTGCATGACCGACAACCGGGTGCGCACCGTGGCGGAAGTGCGGCATGCATTTTCCAAATTCGGCGGCAACATGGGTGCGGAGAACTCGGTCTCGTTCATGTTCACCCATTGCGGCCAGTTCCTGTTCGCACCCGGCACGGCCGAGGATGCGCTGATGGAAGCCGCGCTCGAAGCCGGCGCCGACGACGTCGTCACCGACGAGGAAGGCGGCATCGAGGTCACCTGCCCGCCGCATGACTTTGCCGGCGTCAAGGATGCGCTGGAAAAAGCCGGCTTCAAGGCCGATGTTGCCGAAATCGTCATGAAGGCGGCAACCGAGACGGTTTTCACCGGCGAGGACGCGGTGAAGATGCAAAAACTGCTCGATGCGCTCGAAAACCTCGACGACGTGCAGGAGATCTATACGAATGCCGTCATCCACGGCGACGCCTGAGCCCGGCAACATTAACGAAAGCGGTTCTTCAAATGAAAATTCTGGTAGTCGGTTCCGGCGGACGCGAGCATGCGCTGGCCTGGAAGATCGCGCAGTCCGAGCGGATTCAGATGGTCTATGTCGCACCCGGCAACGGCGGCACGGCGCAGGACGGGCGACTGGTCAACCTGCCGCTGACCGATCCGGCGGCGCTGGCCGAATTCGCGCGGCGCGAACACATTGCCCTGACGGTGGTGGGGCCGGAGACGCCGCTTGCGGCCGGCATCGTCAACCTGTTTCGCGATCTCGGCCTGAAGATCTTCGGACCGACCAAGGAGGCGGCGCAACTGGAGAGCTCGAAGGATTTTGCCAAGGCATTCATGGAACGCCATGGCATTCCGACGGCGCGCTATGCAAGCTTTTCCGACAGTGCGGCAGCCCATGCCTACATCGACCGGCACGGCGCGCCGATCGTCGTCAAGGCCGACGGCCTGGCTGCCGGCAAGGGCGTGGTGGTGGCAATGCAGGCCGAGGAAGCGCATGCGGCAATCGACATGATGCTGTCCGACAATCGCCTCGGCGACGCCGGTGCCCGGGTCGTCATCGAGCAATTCCTGGAAGGCGAGGAAGCCAGTTTCATCGTCATGGTCGACGGCAGGAACATCCTGCCGCTGGCAACCAGCCAGGATCACAAGCGCCTGGGCGACCATGACCAGGGACCGAACACCGGCGGCATGGGCGCCTATTCGCCGGCGCCGATCGTCACGCCCGCGCTGCATGCGCGCGTCATGCGTGAAATCATCATACCGACTGTCCAGGGCATGGCAAAGGACGGCATACCGTTTACCGGCTTTCTTTACGCCGGCCTGATGATCGACCGCGCCGGCAATGCAAAGACGCTGGAATTCAACTGCCGCATGGGCGACCCGGAAACCCAGCCGATCATGGCGCGCCTGAAGACCGATCTGCTGGGCGTGATGGAGCATGCCGTGGCCGGCACGCTCGACACCGTCGAACTCGAATGGGACCGGCGCACGGCGCTTGGCGTGGTGATGGCGGCGGCGGGTTATCCGGAGGCGCCGCGCAAGGGCGACCTGATCACCGGCATTCCTGCCGAAACCCATGAGTGCGTCACCTTTCACGCCGGCACCGTACTGGCAGACGGCAAGCTGATGACCGCCGGCGGACGCGTGCTGTGCGTGGTCGGCCTGGGTGACAGCGTCAAGATGGCGCAGAAGCAGGCCTACGATGCGCTCGACCAGATCCATTTCGATGGCGCGCAGTTCCGGCAGGACATCGGCTGGCGGGCGATCAAGCGACCGGGTGCGTGATCCGGCCCTGCGGCAGGCAGCGCTGGCGGGCAGATGCGGCGCCATGCCAGTGGCACGGCGCGGTACAATCGCGACACTCCCGATCCTGCGTCTCGCCGCGCGTCTGCTCCGATGTCTTCTCCCGTGACCCGATCCGCATCGTCGACCGAAATGCCTGAGCCGGCAATGGCAGACACGACCGCTGCCGCCGATGCCGATGCCGGCGCAGCGGTGCGCACCTACCTGCTCGCGCTGCAGCAGCGCCTGATACAGGCGCTGGGCACGGTCGACGGCAAGCCGTTCGCCACCGATGCCTGGCAGCGGCCGGCCAGCGCCGGCGCCATCGACGGCGGCGGCATTTCCTGCATTCTCGAAGACGGCATGCTGTTCGAGCGCGGCGGCGTCGGTTTTTCCCATGTCAGCGGCGCCAGCCTGCCGCCGTCTGCCGCGGCCAACCGGCCGGAGCTTGCCGGACGTTCCTGGGAAGCGATGGGCGTGTCGCTGGTCATGCATCCGCGTAATCCGTATGTGCCGACCGTGCATTTCAACGTGCGCTTCTTCATGGCCAAGGCGCCGGGCGAGGCGCCGGTCTGGTGGTTCGGCGGCGGCATGGACCTGACGCCGTATTATGGTTTCGAAAACGATGCGCGGCATTTCCACCAGGCCTGCGCCGATGCGCTCGCACCGTTCGGCGCCGACCTGCATCCGCGCTTCAAGCGCTGGTGCGACGACTATTTTTTCCTGAAACACCGCAATGAAGCACGCGGCGTCGGCGGCATTTTCTACGACGATTTCCATGCGCTCGGTTTTGCGCAATCGTTTGCGATGATGCAAAACGTCGGCAACGGCTTCATCGATGCCTACCTGCCGATCGTGCTGCGTCGCAAGGACCTGGCCTATGGCGAACATGAACGGGATTTCCAGGCATACCGACGCGGCCGCTACGTCGAGTTCAACCTCGTGTATGATCGCGGCACCTTGTTCGGCCTGCAGTCGGGTGGCCGCACCGAGTCGATCCTGATGTCGATGCCGCCGGTGGTGAAGTGGCGCTACGACTGGCAGCCCGAGGCGGGCAGCGCCGAAGCCCGGCTGGCGACCGATTTCCTGGTCGCGCGCGACTGGCTGGCGTGAGTCGGACCTGCATCGCGGTACTGGGCGGCAGTTTCGATCCGGTGCACAACGGCCATGTCGCACTGGGCGCCTATTTCGCGCGGCTCTTGCAGGCCGACGAACTGCGCATCATCCCGGCGGGAAATCCCTGGCAGAAGCACGGCCTGCATGCGTCGCCGGAAGACCGGGTGGCAATGGTGCGCAGCGCTTTCGTCAACCTGCCGGTACCCGTTGCTATCGACCGCCAGGAAATCCTGCGTGCGAGCGCCACCTACACCATCGATACCCTGCGCGCCCTGCGCCGCGAGCTCGGCAGCGAACCCTCGATTGCCTTCCTGATCGGCGCCGACCAGCTGCAGCACCTGGAGAGCTGGCAGGAGTGGCGTGAAATGTTTGACCATGCGCACATCTGCGCTGCTTCCCGACCCGAATTTGCCATCGATGGCGAGCAGGTGTCGGTAGCGGTGCGGGAAGTCTTTGCAAGCCGTGCCGGCAGCGTGGCGCAGCTCCGTAACCAGGCGCACGGCTTGAGCTACCTGGCGCATGACCTGGCAATCGACATATCGGCCACCGGCATCCGGGCGCAGTTACT
>JANXSS010000134.1 GCA_025356535.1 Herminiimonas sp. | reverse complement strand
GTGACGGCAGCGCCGCCCCGGGCGCGACTGGCGCAGCAGACGGCGGCGGCGCCGTTACCACCGCCACCACCGCCACGACCTCCACGACCATTGCGCTCGACCTGGCGCCGTTGCCGGATGCGGTTGCCACGCAGCTGGTCGAACCGATGTTCCATGTCGCGCCGATGATTCTGGAAGCACCCGACGACGCCGATAGCGACGACAGCAGCGCCTCGGCCCGCACGCGGGCGCAGACGCGGCAGATCGAGGCCGACCTCGAAGGCACGTCGTCGCGCCGGCTGACGCTGCCGGCGATGAAGGCAATGGCGCGCCAGCGTGGCCTTGCGCGCGGTGCGGCGCCCGCTGCGCCCGGTATCCCGGCCGACGGCGCCGTGGCGCCATTGGCTGCCAGCGGCACCGTCACCACCTATTCGCCGGCGCAGATCCGGGCGGCCTACAGCCTGCCGGCGCTGCCTGCAAGCGGCAGCGCGATGACGGCGGCGCAGGCGGCCCAGCTCGGCGCCGGCCAGACGATCTATGTCGTCAATGCACGCCATGATCCGAACGTGGCTGCCGAACTGGCTGCCTTCAACCAGAAATTCGGCCTGCCGGCCTGCACCACCAGGACGATTGCCGTCGGCACGGCGCTGCCGCTGGCCGCGCCGGCCGCAGGTAGCGGCTGCGAACTGGCCATTGCCTACAACACCGCAGCCGGCACCCTGAGCGCCACCGCGCCGGGTTTCGACGCCGGCTGGGCGACCGAGATCGCGCTCGACGTGCAATGGGCGCATGCAACCGCGCCGCTGGCGCGCATCGTCCTCATCGAGGCAGCCGATGCGTCGGTCAACAACCTGCTGGGCGGCATCAAGCTGGCCAATGCAATGGGGCCGGGCGTGGTCTCGATGAGCTTTGGCGGCGCCGAAGGCAGCTGGACTGCCTCGGTCGATGCGGCCTTTGCTGCGCCCGGCATGAGCTATCTGGCGGCAACCGGCGACTCCGGCGCGGCGGTCGCCTGGCCGTCGGTGTCGCAAAACGTGCTGGCCGTGGGCGGCACCACCCTGAACTATTCGGGCAGCGGCCAGCGCACCGAAACCGGTTGGGCCGGCACCGGCGGCGGCATCAGCCAGTACGTGGCACAGCCGGCTTACCAGACCAGCGCCGTGCCGGGCCTGGGAACGCCGGGCCGGCGCGCCGTCGCCGACGTCGCCTTCAATTCCAATCCGAAAAGCGGCCAGTATGTCGCCCTCATGACGCCAGGCAGCACTGCGGTGAACTGGGTCAGCGCCGGCGGCACCAGCCTGGCGACGCCCCAATGGGCCGGCATCCTGGCAATTGCCAACGCCCAGAGAAAGCTCGCCGCCAAACCGATGCTGGGCTTGCCGCATGCCCTGCTCTATGGCCAGATCGCCACCGTCCCCGGCACCTATGCCAGCGCCTTTGCCGACATCGTCAGCGGCAGCGACGGCAACTGCGCACTGTGCGTGGCCAAGAGCGGTTACGACACGTTGTCCGGCCTGGGCTCGCCGAATGTCACGAATCTGCTCACCGTCCTCGCCGGCACGACCGGCAGCAGCGCAGCGCCCGCACCCGCAGCGCCGGCGCCTGTGGCGCCGGTCGTCGCGGCCGGCACCGCCAGCGGCAAGGCAGGCGTGGCGCTGGGCTTTACGGCCGGCGCGGTGGCGCCCAATCCGGTTGCCTATTCCCTGACCGGTACCCCGGCAGGCATGGCCATCAACAGCGCCGGCGCGGTGAGCTGGCCGGCACCGGTTGCCGGCACCTACGCCGTGACGGTGGTGGCCAGGGACGGCAAGACCGGCCTGTCCGGCTCGGCAGTGTGGACGGTCAGGATCGCTTCGAGCGGACCGGTCATCACGGCCTCCTCGTTTGCCGGCGTGGTGGGCAAGCCGCCGACGGCGACGATTTCGATTGCCGACCCCGGTGCGACATCGCTTTCGATTTCGCTCTCGGGCGTGCCGGCGGGAATGAGCTTCACGGCGAGCGGCACGACGCTGACAGCAAACTGGGCCAAGCCGGTTGCCGGCAGCTTCAGCCTGAAAGTATCGGTCACCGATTCGGCAAACCTGAGTGCGCAGGCAACGCTGCCGGTGACGATCGCCTTGAAATAAGGCACAGCGGGCCGGTTACGCCGGCTGCGCCGGCGCGATTTCCGTGTGCAGGTCGAGCGGATAGAGCGGTCGGCGGACCCTGGCAAACGGGAACAGCGCGTAATTCGAACTGGTCGGTCCGCCGCTGTCCGAATCGCATTCGACCAGGCCCCGGGCAAGCGGGACGAATACCGGCCGGCAGTACATGCGCGACTTGAGCAGCAGATAAGTCTTCTGCGCCGGATCGACGCCCACGCAGCCAAACACGCCGAGGTCATACGGCTCGACCCGTTCCTGCGTGACCACGATCTGTGCGGCGCCGATGTCGAAGAGTACGGTGCGTCCCATCCGCAACAGCGAGCCGGTGTAGATCGGGCCGGTCACGCGGATGTCGCCATCGCTTTTTGCCAGGACGGTGCCGTGCAGTTGCAGCGGCGTTTTCGCCAGGCCCTGCGCCGCCAGTTGCGTGCGGTTGCCAAGGGTGATGGCGACACGCGCGCCGATGGCCGCCGTCCACAG
>JANXSS010000123.1 GCA_025356535.1 Herminiimonas sp. | reverse complement strand
GACAAAAAGGAACCTCCAACATCACGGAGTGGCCGCATTATACGATGACTGCCGGCAGGCCTGCGGCAGACGCGGCTCAGGCGCAGAGCCTGTCAGGCGATCCGGTTCGTGGCAGCGCTGCAATTGGTTTTTGACGCGATGGCTAAGTCAATGTATAATTTGGGGTTTTCCCGAAAAGACGTGATTTTTGCCGCCAGCGAAGGTTTTGGTGGAGTGTCATCGTCGGCTCGTGGCTTAAAAAGTCCCTTAATTATTTGATGAGGTTTCACATGTACGCGGTCATAAAAACCGGTGGCAAGCAATACAAGGTTGTCGCTGGCGAAAAATTTAAAGTAGAACAGATACCGGCAGACATTGGTTCCGAAATCACCATCGATCAAGTGCTCGCAGTGGGCGCGGGCGACACCATACGTTTTGGTGCGCCGCTGGTCGAAGGTGCAACGGTACTGGCTACGGTCCTGGCGCATGGTCGCCACGATAAGGTAAAGATTTTCAAGATGCGTCGCCGCAAGCATTACCAGAAGCACCAGGGCCACCGTCAGAATTTTACCGAATTGCAAATCGTTTCGATCAACGGCTAAGCCACGCCGGAAGCGGCTTTTCAGGTCCGAGACGCGGCATTCACAGGCCCGTATCTGGCCCGATGGCAAGAACCGGCAAGCCTCATTGAGCGAATCAACAGCATTGAACAGTTTTTCAGGAGTTTGAAATGGCACATAAAAAAGGCGGCGGCACGACGCGAAACGGTCGCGATTCCGAGTCAAAGCGACTGGGCGTGAAGGTCTACGGCGGCCAGGCAATCAATGCCGGCGGCATCATCATCCGCCAGCGCGGCACCAAGACGCATCCCGGTGAAAACGTCGGCATGGGCAAGGATCACACCCTGTTCGCGCTGATCCAGGGCAAGGTGCAGTTCCTCGTCAAGGGCGCAACCCAGCGCCAGTTCGTGACGGTCATTCCTGTTGCCGCAACAGCCGAAGCAACCGCTTGAGCTGAGCAGCACAGGCAGGAAAGTAAGGCGCAAGCCTTCGATCGAAAGGCTCTGCCACGGTAGGGCCTTTTTTTATTCAGGCAGCAAATCATGAAGTTTATCGACGAAGCAAAAATCGAAGTCATTGCCGGCGACGGTGGCAATGGCGTCGCCTCCTTTTGTCGGGAAAAATTCAGGCCCTTCGGTGGGCCTGACGGCGGTGACGGCGGCAAGGGCGGCAGCATCTGGGCGGTTGCGGACCGCAACATCAATACACTGGTCGACTTTCGTTTTTCGAAGCTGCACAAGGCACGCAACGGCGAAAACGGCCGCGGCGCAGACTGCTACGGCAAGGGCGCCGACGACATCATGCTGCGCATGCCGGTGGGCACACTGATCATCGACCAGAACGACGGCGAACTGGTCGCCGACCTGACCGAACACGGCCAGGTGGCCCTGCTTGCCAAGGGTGGCGAGGGCGGTTGGGGCAATATCCATTTCAAGAGCTCGACCAACCGCGCGCCACGCCAGAAGGGCGATGGCAAGGAAGGCGAACGCCGCGACTTGAAGCTCGAGCTCAAGGTACTGGCCGACGTCGGCCTGCTGGGCATGCCGAATGCGGGCAAGTCGACCTTCATTTCAGCGGTCTCGAATGCGCGGCCGAAGATTGCCGACTATCCGTTCACGACGCTGCATCCGAATCTTGGCGTGGTGCGGGTCAGTCACGAGAAGAGTTTCGTCATTGCCGACTTTCCGGGCCTCATCGAAGGCGCGGCCGATGGCGCGGGCCTGGGCGTGCAGTTTCTGCGTCATCTGCAGCGCACCCGCGTGCTGCTGCATATCGTCGACCTCGCGCCCTTCGACGACGCCGTCGACCCGGTGCGGGAGGCCAAGGCGATCGTCAAGGAATTGAAGAAGTACGACGAATCGCTGTTCGACAAGCCGCGCTGGCTGGTCTTGAACAAGCTCGACATGGTGCCGGAAGAAGAGCGCAGCAAGCGCGTCAAGGCTTTCGTCAAGCGCTTCGGCTGGAAGGGCCCGGTGTTCGAGATCTCGGCGCTGACACGCGCCGGTTGCGAAGACCTGGTCATCGAGATCTACAACTATCTGGCCGAACAGCGCGCCGCCGAATACCGGTCCGAAGAAACCCAGATGGTCGAAGAGGCACGTGGCATCGTCTCGATCGATCCGGACGATCCGCGCTTCAAGGTCATGGAGTAAGCGCATCATGCAGGACGTGATTCAAAAGGCCAAGCGCCTCATCGTCAAGGTCGGATCGTCTCTCGTCACCAACGACGGCCGCGGTCTCGATCATGCGGCGATTGCGAAATGGGCGGCGCAGATTGCGCAATTGCGCAGCCTCGGCAAGGAAGTGGTGCTGGTCAGTTCCGGCGCGATTGCGGAAGGCATGCAGCGACTCGGCTTCGAACGCCGGCCTACCGGCATCCATCACCTGCAGGCGTGCGCGGCCGTCGGGCAGATGGGACTGGCGCAGATCTACGAGACCAGCTTTTCGGCGCACCGGTTGCGCACCGCCCAGGTGCTGCTCACGCATGCCGACCTGGCCGACCGCGAACGCTACCTCAATGCACGCTCGACGCTGTTTACCCTGCTGCAGTTTGGCGTGGTGCCGATCATCAATGAAAACGATACGGTCGTCACCGATGAAATCAAGTTCGGCGACAACGACACGCTCGGTGCGCTGGTGGCCAATCTGATCGACGCCGATGCGTTGATCATTCTCACCGATCAAAAAGGTCTATATTCGGCCGACCCGCGCAGCAATCCCGATGCGCTGTTCGTGCATGAGGCGCGGGCCGGCGATGCCGCGCTCGAAGCGATGGCCGGCGGTGCCGGCAGCGCGATCGGCCGCGGCGGCATGCTGACCAAGATCCTTGCAGCCAAGCGTGCCGCCACCTCCGGCGCGCATACCGTGATTGCCTGGGGACGCGAAGACGACGTGCTGACCCGGCTGGCAGCCGGCGAGGCGATCGGCACCCGGTTGGCAGCCCAGACGGCGCAACTGACCGCACGCAAGCAATGGATGGCGGATCACCTGCAGACGGCAGGGCGGGTGGTGTTGGACGACGGCGCCGTGCAGAAGGTAACCGGCGAGGGCAAGTCGCTTCTGCCCGTCGGGGTGGTCGAGGTCAGCGGCGAGTTCGGTCGCGGCGCGGTCATCACCTGCGTGTCGGCTTCCGGTATTGCCGTGGCACGCGGCATCAGCAATTACACCAGTTCCGAGACGCGGCGCATCATGCGCCGGCCATCGTCCGAAATACTTGCCATACTTGGCTTCGTCGAAGAGCCGGAACTGATCCATCGCGATAACCTGGTCCTGCTCTGAGATTTTCGCAACAAGGCGCCGGGCGCAAGTACCCTCAGCGCGTCAGGTCCTTGGTCAACGTTTCGTGACGGCGCAGGCGCCGCAGCATTTCGCCGACGCCGCCGGCGGGGCTGTTGGCCATGCAAAAGTAGTCCTGCACCAGCGCTGCCTGCTGCCGGTTCATGGCGTTGTTGACGATCGGTTGCCACTGGTCGCGCCGGGCGCGTGACCAGGTACCGTCGGCATGTCCCAGCGCGTAGATCTCGTATTCGAGCGACGCGCAGCGGATGCCTTCGTAGCTGACGTTTCTCGCGCCTGCTGCGCTTTGCGTCACCAGCGTGTAACGCACCACCGCGTCGGAGCCGAGCGTGAGCGACTTTGCATCGAGGGCAAAGCGCTGGGTCGCGGTTGCACTGACATCGAACGGCAGCAAGTCGGCCTCAGAGGGCATGGCAGGAAACTGCACTGCAATTTCCTGCCACGGCTTCGTCTCGTCATCGAACTGCTCGTCGAGCCTGCCTTGTGCCTGCGCTGCAGGCGCAATTGCCAACGTGCCCAGGCATGCAAGCAGCACTGCAGCAAAGTGCTGCAGTCGACGCGGCGTCCGCCCTGGTGTTGCAGAATCCCATTTCAACGCCATTGCGCGCCTTTATTCATTTGTCGCAATCGGATCTGCCGGGTCAGCGTCAACCGGCAGGGTCTCGACCAGACCGCGCGGCGCATGTGCCTGCCGCAGGTAGCGGGTAATGTGCCGATGCGCACCGGTCGACGAAGGCCGCGTCAGAAAGCGCGAGAGTTCCTGCAATGCGCGCAGGTAGACATCGCGCTTGAATTCGATGACCACATCCAGCGGCACCCAGTAGTCATGCCAGCGCCAGGCGTCGAATTCCGGATGCTCGGTCAGGCGCAGGTTGACATCGCAATCGCGTCCCACCATGCGCAGCAGGAACCAGATCTGCTTCTGGCCCCGATAGTGGCCGCGGATTTCGCGCTTGATGAACCGGTCCGGTACTTCATAACGCAACCAGTCGCGGGTGCGGCCGATGACACGCACATGTTCTGCACGCAGGCCAACTTCCTCTTCCAGCTCCCGAAACATTGCCTGCTCCGGCGTTTCACCAAACTTGATGCCACCCTGCGGAAACTGCCACGAATGCTCCCGCACCCGCTTGCCCCACCATACTTCATTCTGGGTATTGAGCAGAATGATGCCGACGTTCGGGCGGAAGCCTTCACGGTCCAGCATGTTACACCCCAAACTTTCTGCGGCTAGTGCACCCGGGGTCTGTCTGCAACGCATGCGTCCCGGCCGTCCATCGGGGTCTACCTGCGAAGCGCGTTCAGTGATGAATGAATCAATTGTACGAAGTTAGGGTGCATCAGCCAGCTAATCCTTTAAAATTGAGTTGATTATAACTCTCTCTTTTTAAAAAGAAGCCTACGCATGCGCGCCTCACGATTTTTTATTGCAACATTAAAGGAAGCGCCATCCGACGCCGAAATCGTCAGTCACAAACTGATGATGCGCGCCGGGATGATCAAGCGTCTGGGCTCCGGTATCTATACCTACATGCCGATGGGCCTGCGGGTCATTCGCAAGGTCGAAGCCATCGTGCGCGACGAGATGAACCGCGCCGGCGCGATCGAATTGCTGATGCCGGTGGTGCAGCCGGCGGAACTCTGGCAGGAGACCGGCCGCTGGCAGAAATACGGCGCCGAGCTGATGCGGGTGAAGGATCGCCACGGCCGCGATTTCATCATCCAGCCGACCTCGGAAGAAGTCGTGACCGACATCGCCCGCACCGAGCTGCGCTCGTACCGCCAGCTGCCGGTCAACTTCTACCATGTGCAGACAAAGTTCCGTGACGAACGCCGGCCCCGCTTCGGTCTCATGCGCGGACGGGAATTCACGATGAAGGATGCGTACTCCTTCGACCGCGACGCAGCCGGCCTGAAGCAGTCGTACCAGGTCATGTACGACGCCTATGTACGGATCTTCAACCGCTTTGGCCTGCAGTTCCGGCCGGTGGCAGCCGACAATGGCGCCATCGGCGGCTCGGGTTCGCATGAGTTCCACGTCATTGCCGACACCGGCGAGGATGCAATCGTGTATTGCCCGGATTCCGATTACGCCGCCAATATGGAAGCGGCCGAGGCGCTTGCGCCGCCGGCGAGCACGGCTGCCGGCGTGCTGGCGCTGACGAAGACGCCGACACCCGGCAAGTCGACCTGCGCGGATGTGGCGGCACTTCTGGGCCTGCCGCTATCGCAGACCGTGAAATCGCTGGTGCTGACGGTCGAGCCGGAAGAAGGCAGCACGGCGGGCGGCAAGACCGGGAAATCGATCTGGCTGCTGCTGCTGCGCGGCGACCATGACTTGAACGAGGTCAAGGCAGCCAAGGTGCCGGGGCTGGCGAACTACCGGTTTTCGACCGAGGCGGAAATCATCGAACATTTCGGCACCCGGCCGGGTTATCTCGGCCCGATCGGCACGGTCCTGCCGGTTAACCTGATCGTCGACCGCAGCGTTGCTGTCATGACCGATTTCGTCTGCGGGGCAAACGAGGCGGATTTTCATTACACCGGCGTGAACTGGGGGCGCGACCTGCCGCAGCCGGTCGTCCATGACCTGCGCAACGTGGTTGCGGGCGACCCTTCGCCCGACGGCAAAGGGGTGCTGGCAATCCAGCGCGGCATCGAGGTCGGTCACGTGTTCCAGCTCGGCACCCGCTATTCGCAGGACATGAAGGCGACCTTCCTCGACGAGAACGGCAAGCCGCAACTGCTGCAGATGGGCTGCTACGGCATCGGCATCACGCGCATCCTGGGCGCTGCAATCGAACAGAACTTCGACGAGCGCGGCATCATCTGGCCGAGCGCGATCGCGCCGTTCGAAGTGGTGCTGTGCCCGATGGGATACGACCGCAGCGAAACGGTCAAGGCAGAAACCGACCGCCTGTATGCCGCCCTGTCGGAAGCGCGCATCGACGTCATTCTCGACGACCGCGGCGAGCGGCCGGGCGCCATGTTCGCCGACTGGGAGCTGATCGGCGTGCCGCACCGGATCGTCATCGGCGAGCGGGGCATCAAGGAAGGCAAGCTGGAATACCAGGGGCGGCGCGATGCGGCGGCAACCGCCGTTGCAATCGGCGACATGGCGGCGTTCGTGCAGAGCCGCCTGGCGGCGTGACGCGCTTGCGGGGCCCGTTGTCGATGGTGGTGCCGGCGGCGTTCCTGTGTGGCGCGCTGGCGGGCTTCGTCGGCAGTGCGCATGCCGGCAATCAGAAGGAAGAGGCGCTGGCCGATTCGGTGCGGGTCGCCCTGGCGCGGTCGATCACCGACGCCCGTCCGCCGGTGCAGCGCAATGTCGATATCCAGGAGCGCATCAAGTACCTGTACTGGCTCGGCGAAATGTCGGAGCGCCTGAAGCGCAAGATGCCCGATGTCCAGGTGCGCACCGAGTTCTTGAAAACCGCCTGGTACGAGGCGCGGCGCGCGGGGCTGGACCCCGGCATGGTGCTGGGACTGATCCAGGTCGAATCGGCATTTCGAAAGTACGCGCTCTCACCGGTGGGCGCCCGCGGCTTCATGCAGGTCATGCCGTTCTGGACGCGCGTCATCGGCGACGGCGAGCCGTCCAAGCTCTTCAACATGCAGGCGAACCTGCGCTACGGTTGCGCCATCCTGCGCCTGTACCTGGACATGGAGGGCGGTGACCTGTTTCTCGCACTCGGCCGCTACAACGGCAGCCGCGGCCGCGTCGAATATCCGAACGCGGTGCTGCATGCCTGGAAAAACTGGGAATATCGCGCCTGAGATGGCTTGATGCGACTGCCTTCAGCCGCCGATGACCTTGCGAAATAATCTTAGCTGGCCCTGGGTGGTGTCTTCCCAGCTGAAGTTTTCCGCATAGCGACGGGTCGCTGCATGCGATGGGTAATGCGCCTGCAAGGCCCGCACCGCGCTGACCATGCCTTCCGGTGTGCGCGAGGGCATCAGGACGCCGGCGTCGGCACTGGCCACCACCTCCGGCGTGCCCCAGACGTTCGAGGCAATGACCGGTGTGCCGCAGGCCATCGATTCGAGCAGCACGTTTGCCCAGCCTTCGCGGCTCGATGCCAGCACCAGCGCATCGGCGGCAGAATAATAATTTTTCAATTCGGCCTGCGACACCGCGCCCAGAAAGCGCACGCGGGCGTCCACGCCGAGTTCGGTTGCCAGCGTTTCGAGCGCGCGGCGTTCGGTGCCGTCGCCGGCGATCAGCAGGCGCACACCGGGCAGCGAGGGCAGCGCCCGGATCGGTATGTCGTGGCCCTTTCGCTCGATCAGGTGGCCGACCGACAGCAGCGTGAAGTCGTCCATGCCGAGTGTCTTGCGCAGCTGTTCACGGTCGCCCGGCTGGAACAGCTGCAGGTCGACGCCATTGCGCAGCGGCGTGATGCGGTTGCCGTCGATGCCCAGCTTGACCATCTCGTCCTTCAATGCGCTGCACACCGTGATCATGCCCTGCGCATGGCTGGCAGCCCACAAGATCATCTTGCGTGGCAGGCGGTGCTGCGGTGTCAGGTTGATGTCGGTGCCGCGCGCGGTGATGACGACCGGCTTGTTGAAGTAACGGCCCGCCATGACGGCGGCAACGCCGTCCGGATAGAAATAGTGCGCATCGATGGCGTCGAAGTCGTAGCCCTCGTCGATGATCCTGCCGATCGCCGGCTTCAGGGCGGCCGACAGCAGCGTCGGCGCAATCGTCATGCCGACCTTGGGCAGCACGATGTAGCGCGGATGCGTGACGTCGATGCCAAAGCGCGTCTCCTGCGCCGGCACCTTGGCATAGGCGCCGTATTCACCGAAACGCGGATCGCTGAACGGAAACCAGGGCACCGGCGCCACCACCCGGGATTGCGCCTCGCCGCTTGCAATCAGGTAGCGCAGGCGCGTCTGCACGAAGATGCCATGACTCTGTTTCTGGGGGTTGGGAAAAAGCGTGCTGACGGTTAATAACTTCATGGAATGAAAATACTCTTTGTGATTGCAATCGTCGCGCTGCAAGCACGCGCAAAAGGCCTTGCAACCGTTGTAAAAGAAGGTGAAACGCAGGGGAAATCCTGCTGCTTATCAATTTAATCAATGTAACATGGCGGGCGGATATGTTTAAAATAACGGGTTGTCTTTGCGACATTGGTTAACCCTGTCGGGAAAGATCCGCCATGCCGATGTCAGCCGCAGCTGCAGCCGCGTGATGCACCGTCGCCGCCGTGATCCGCATTGTCATTTCAACCTAACCTGAGCCGTTTCCGTTCTTATGAAAATTACAGTTATTGGTACCGGCTATGTCGGCCTTGTTTCGGGCGCCTGTTTCGCCGATGTCGGCAACACGGTGCTGTGCCTTGATGTCGACAAGAAGAAGATCGACATGTTGAACGGTGGCGAGATTCCGATTCATGAGCCGGGGCTCGACGCCATCGTGGCGCGCAACATCGCCGCCGGCCGGATTTTCTTCACGACCGACTATGCGCGCGCGGTCGAGCATGCCGAGATCATCTTCATTGCGGTCGGCACGCCGCCCGATGAAGACGGCAGCGCCGACCTGCGCCACATCCTGTCGGCGGCAACCAGCATCGGCACGCTGATGACACGGCCGATCGTCGTGGTCGACAAGTCGACGGTGCCGGTCGGTACCGCGGACGCGGTGCGCAGGACGATCGGCGAGCAGCTGCAAAAACGCGACCTGAAGATCGGTTTTTCGGTCGTGAGCAATCCCGAATTCCTCAAGGAAGGCGCGGCGATCGACGACTTCATGCGGCCCGACCGCATCATCGTCGGCAGCGACGACGCCCAGGCGACCAAGGCGATGCGCCAGCTGTATGCGCCGTTCAGCCGCAATCACGACAAGTTGATCGAGATGGACGTGCGCAGCGCCGAGCTGACCAAGTACGCCGCCAACGCCATGCTGGCCACCCGCATCAGCTTCATGAACGAACTGGCCAACCTGGCCGAGGTGCTGGGCGCCGACATCGATGCGATCCGCATGGGTATCGGTTCGGACCCGCGCATCGGGCCGCATTTCCTGTATGCCGGCATGGGTTATGGCGGTTCGTGCTTCCCCAAGGACGTCAAGGCGCTGCTGAAGACTTCGGTCGACAATGGCCGCAGCCTGCACATCCTCGATGCGATCGAACGGGTCAACGAAGCGCAGAAGAACATCCTGTTCGATAAGATCTCGCGCCATTTCGGCGGCGTCGCCAACCTCGCCGGCAAGACCATCGCCATCTGGGGCCTGTCCTTCAAGCCCAACACCGACGACATGCGCGAAGCGCCGAGCCTGGTGCTGATCCGCCAGCTGCTGGCGGCGAACTGCAAGGTGCAGGCCTACGACCCGGTGGCGGCAACGGAAGCGGGCCGCATGCTGGTGCAGGAAAACGGCCAGGCCGCATGCGACGCGGGACTGACGATCGCAACATCGGCCTGGGCCGCGGCGCAGGATGCCGATGCGCTGGCAATCGTCACCGAGTGGAAGGAATTCCGCGCGCCGGATTTCGAACGGCTGTCGCAGACCCTGCGCGCCAAAGTCATTTTCGACGGACGCAACCTGTACGACCCTGAAGTCGTCGCCGCCTGCGGCCTCGACTACCATGCGATCGGCCGGGTCGGCAAGTGCGCGCCGAGATGAGTGGAACGCAAGCTGGCGCAATGCAGTCCGGCGCGCCGCAACCGGAAGGCACCCGCGAAAAGGTGCTGGTGACCGGTGCTGCCGGATTCGTTGGCAGCTTCGTTGCTGCCCGCCTGGGCGACCTTGGCTTCGACGTTGTCGGCTGCGACAACTTCAATGACTACTATGCGCCGAAACTGAAGACCGACCGCGTCGCCGCACTGCTCGCGCCGCGCGGCATTGCGTGCGAAACGGTGGAAATTGCCAATGCAGCGCAGGTGCGCGACCTGTTCGAGCGACACCGGCCGTCGCTGGTGGTGCATCTGGCGGCGCAGGCCGGGGTGCGCTATTCGCTGCAGAATCCGGCGGCCTACGTGCAGTCGAACCTGGTCGGGTTTTCCAACGTGCTGGAAGCCTGCCACAGGCAGCAGCAGGCCGGCTCGCTGCGGCACCTGGTCTATGCCAGCAGCAGCAGCGTGTACGGCGCCAACGTCAAGGTGCCGTTTCATGAAGACGACCGCACCGATCATCCGGTGTCGCTGTATGCCGCCACCAAGAAGGCAAACGAACTGATGGCCTATTCGTTCAGCCATCTATACGGCCTGCCGACCACGGGCCTGCGCTTCTTCACGGTCTACGGCCCGTGGGGCCGGCCCGACATGGCGTACTTCAGCTTCACGCAAAAGATGCTGGCCGGCGCATCGATACCGGTCTTTGCAGAAGGGCAGCTCGAGCGCGACTTCACCTACATCGACGACATCGTCGAAGGCGTGGTGCGGCTGCTGGTCAAGCCGCCGGCAGTCGCCCCCGGCGCTGCGCCGCATGCCGTCTTCAACATCGGCAATCATCAGCCGGTGCGGGTGCTGGACTTCATCGAGACGCTGGAGCGGGTTCTGGGCGTCAAGGCGAACATCGACTTTCTGCCGATGCAGCCGGGCGACGTGCCGGCAACCTACGCCGACATCACCCGCCTGCGCGACTGGGTCGACTTTGCGCCGTCCACCACGCTGGAACAGGGCCTGAGGCGCTTCGCCGCCTGGTACCGGCCCTGGGCCGGGCAGTAGGCGCGACGGCCTGCCGTCTGCGGCAATCGGGAAGCCCACATCGACGTGGGCTTTTTTTCGCCTTTCGATGCGTGCAAGGCAGTGCCGGCGGCGAACCCGTTCATGCCGGGCGTGCGGCGGCACAAACAAAAACGCCCGCGATGTGCGGGCGTTTTTGTTTGGCACTCAGGAAGAATCACTTCAAGTGGTCGGAGATCAGTTTCGTCATCTCGAACATGGACACTTGTTTCTTGCCGCCAAAGACAGCTTTCAGTTTTTCATCTGCATCGATCATGCGCTTGTTCTGCTCGTTCTGCAGCTTGAACTTCTTGATGTATTCCCAGACCTTCTTGGTGACTTCGGTACGCGGCAGCGGTGTGGCGCCAACCACGGCAGCCAGGACGGCCGACGGCGTCATCGCCTTCATGAATGCGGCGTTGGGCTTGCGTGGCGTAGCCGATTTTGCTGCGACCTTCTTGGCAGCAGGCGCTGCCTTTTTTGCCGGAGCGGCTTTCTTGGCGGCGGGCGCTGCCTTGGCGGCGACCTTCTTTGCAGCTGGCTTGGCAGCAGCTGCTTTCTTTGCCGGCGCGGCTTTCTTGGCCGGTGCTGCTTTCGCTGCCGGTTTTTTTGCAGCGGGCTTTTTTACGGCTGCTGCAGGTTTCTTGGCTGTTGCCATCGTTACGCCTCCTTCACAGAGATGTTAGAAAATTGCGCCATATCACGCGCCGATAATAGTGGTGTGGTTTCCCCAGGGACGCAAGTGTTTTTTGCATCATTTGCATCACTTCATGACGCCTGCAAAAAACCGATTCTCATAGGGGAAATCCGCCCGGATCGCGCCATCACATCCCCGGCATCATGCCTTTCATGCCGCGCATGAGCTTCATCATGCCGCCGCCCTTGAGCTTTTTCATCATCGACTGCATCTGGTCGAACTGGGCCAGCATGCGGTTGACCTCCTGCACCTGTACCCCTGCGCCGGTGGCGATGCGGCGCTTGCGCGAGGCCTTGATGAGTTCGGGCTTGCTGCGTTCTGCCGGCGTCATCGAATTGATGATGCCTTCCATGCGCCGCACCTGCTGGTCGGCCATGCCCATGTTGGCGCCGGCGGCTGCCTGCTGGAACTGCGCCGGCAGCTTGTCCATCAGGCTGGCCATGCCGCCCATTTTCTTCATCTGTGAAATCTGCGACTTGAAGTCGTTCAGGTCGAACTTGCCGCCGCCCTTGATCTTCTGCGCCAGGTCCTGGGCGGCCGCCATATCGACGCCCTTGCGGGCTTCTTCGACCAGCGCCAGGATGTCGCCCATGCCGAGAATCCGGTCGGCCATGCGCTGGGCGTCGAAGGCTTCCAGGCCGTCGAGCTTTTCGGCGGTGCCGGCGAACTTGATCGGCTTGCCTGTTATGTGGCGCACCGACAGCGCCGCGCCGCCGCGCGAGTCGCCGTCGAGCTTGGTCAGGATGATGCCGGTCAGCGGCAGCGCATCGTTGAAGGCCTTGGCGGTGTTGATGGCGTCCTGGCCGAGCATGGCGTCGACCACGAACAGGGTTTCGATCGGTTTGACGGCCGCATGCAGGGCAGCGATCTCGGCCATCATCGCCTCGTCGATGCCCAGGCGTCCGGCCGTGTCGACGATGAGCACGTCGTGGTAGTGGCGCTTCGCGTAATCGAGCGCGGCCAGCACGATGTCGACCGGTTTTTCGGTCGGCTGGGAGGGGAAGAAGTCGGCGCCGACCTGCTTCGTCACCGTCTCCAATTGCCCGATCGCGGCCGGCCGGTAGACGTCGGCCGACACCGTCAGCACCTTCTTCTTCTTTTGCTCGCGCAGGTATTTCGCCAGCTTGCCGACGGTGGTGGTCTTGCCGGCGCCTTGGAGGCCGGCCATCAGGATGACTGCCGGCGGCTGGGTGGCAAAGCTCAGCTGCGAGGCTTCCGGCCCGAGGTCGGCGCCCATCAGGATCGCCAGTTCACGCTGCACCACGCCCACCAGAGCCTGGCCGGGCGTGAGCGAGCCGATCACGTCGACGCCCTGGGCCCGTTCCTTGACGCGGGCGATGAATTCCCGCACGGCCGGCAGGGCGACGTCGGCTTCGAGCAGCGCCAGGCGCACTTCGCGCAGCATGTCGGCGGTGTTGGCTTCGGTCAGGCGGGCTTCGCCGCGCATGGTCTTGACGACTTTTGCAAGTCGCTGGGTCAGATTGTCGAGCATGGGATCCTGAATCGGGAGAAGAGGGAAAGTGGCGCGACGTCGCAAAAAAACAGCATGCCGCGGCCAGCGGTCGGCAGGCCGCCGGTGGCCGCGCGCAGCCGCCATTTTAACCGATGGTGCGTGTGGTTTCGGCGCAGTGACCGTGTGTTTCAGATAGGCCGGCAAAGCGTTACGGGTTATATTGCGATCCGGACAGAGCGCGCCCGGAAATGCGTGTGCAGCAACGCCCCATGAATCCGGGATGCGACATCCGACCATACCAAATTTATCTGAGGATACCCTGATGAAACACCTGTTACCACGCCGTGCATTGGTCGTCACCGCCGCCATCTCCCTGCTTGCCGCCGTCGGCACGGTGCAGGCGGAGGATGTGATCCGGCTTGGCAACCTGAAGCTGGCGCATTTCGGCGCGGTCTCGTACATCAAGGAAATCGCACCGAAATGCGGCATAAAGGTCGATGAAAAAACCTTCGCCAAGGGCCTCGACGTCATGCAGGGCATCATCGCCGGCGAACTCGATGTCGGCGCCACTGCCTCGGAGGCGGCAATTGCCGGCCGTGCGAACGGCACGCCGATCTACATCGTGGCCGGCTTTGCCAAGGGTGGCGCGCGCCTGGTGGCGCGGCCCGATGCCGGCATCAAGTCGGTCAAGGACTTGAAAGGCAAGAAGGTCGGCGTGACCCGTGGCGGCATCCAGGAAGTGCTGCTGGCAGCCGAACTGGCGCAGAACGGCCTGACTTCTGCCGACGCGCCGGGCAAGGACGTGCAGATCATCTACCTGGGCTACCCCGACCTGAACCAGGCGCTCCTGGGCAAGAACCTCGACGCCATCATGCAGACCGAGCCGCAATCGTCGCAGGCCATCAACAAGGGTTTCGGCGTCGAGGTCATGAAGCCGTACGACACCCCGATCGGCGAGCCGATCCGCACGCTGGTGATGACTGAAAAATTCTACAAGGAGCAGCGGCCGCTGGCCGAGAAATTCATGCGCTGCTTCGTCGAGGCGACCCGCACCTTCATCGAAACGAAAGGCGCGGCGGAAAAATACGTCACCCAGACCATCTTCAAGGGCCAGATCAGCAAGGAAGACTTCAACGATGCCATCGGCAATTCGCCGTATTCCTATGACATCACGGCCGAACACATCCAGACCACCACCGACGTCATGGCGAAATACGGCACCGGCAAGATGGCAAAGCCGCCTGTTGCAAAGGACTGGGTCAAGACCGACCTGCTCGACGCCGCCAAGAAAAGCGTCGGCGTGAAATAAGACGAGACACGGAAGACGAAACACGGAAGACGAGACACGGAAGACGAAGCACGGGCCGGGCAACCGGCTCGCAAGACAAGAACCGAAAAAAACGGAGCAGACGAGATGGCAAGAGTGAAAATACGCGAGATGTCGACCGGGCTGATCGTGCCGATCGTCGCCATCCTGATATGGCAGGCGTTCTCCAGCCTCGGCTGGGTCAATCCGCTGGTGCTGCCGTCACCCCTGGCGGTGGTGCGCAAGTGGTTCGAATACCTGGCGCCGACCGAGCCTTATGCCGGCGGCAACTGGTTGATGTGGCTGGTCTCGGGTGAACTGATCCGCGACACCATGGGCAGCATGTACCGGGTCGTCACCGGTTTCGTGGTCGGCGCCGGCCTGGCGCTGCCGCTCGGGCTGTCGATGGGCTCGAGCCAGCGCGTCTATGCCTGGATGAATCCGCTGGTGCAGGTGCTGCGCCCGATTCCGCCGATTGCCTACATACCGCTGTCGATCCTCTGGTTCGGCCTGGGCAATCCGCCGGCGATCTTCCTGATCGCAATCGGCGCGTTCTTCCCGGTTTTGATCAACACGATTGCCGGCGTGCGCCATGTCGACGGCATCTACCTGCGCGCCGCCCGCAACCTCGGCGCCAACCAGCGCACCATGTTCATGCGGGTGATGCTGCCGGCGGCCGTGCCGTACATCCTCTCGGGCGTGCGGATCGGCATCGGCACCGCCTTCATCGTCGTGATCGTCTCCGAGATGATTGCAGTCAACAACGGCCTGGGCTTTCGCATCCTGGAGGCGCGCGAGTACTTCTGGTCCGACAAGATC
>JANXSS010000232.1 GCA_025356535.1 Herminiimonas sp. | reverse complement strand
GCAATACAACGGATGCTGCACTGGTCATCACGCATGGCCATAACAACGGCCCGGTCCTGGGGCGTCAGGTGAATATAGGTTCTTGGCATTGCAGCACCTTACAGGAGAAGGTGTTGCACTTGATTCTTGAGATCGCCCTTTAAGTGGATCAGTTCTAGGCAATCGTCAACAAGCGCAGGGCCTGCAGGCGCGATACAACGGGATCGAATCGGCTGTGGCGGCGCGCAGGAACGGTGATGCGATTGGCAGGTTGATTGCAGAGGCCTTGAAGACTTGACCTGCAGTGCGGTATCGAAATCAGTCGCGCAAATCAAGCACCGGCGCCAGGGTCACGAAGTCCGCATACGGTGGCGCGCTAAGGTACGCCTGTAGATGCGTCAGATGGCTTGAATCGGCCAGGCTGATGAAAAGCCGGGCCGGACGTCGTTGCAGCATGCGGTTCAGGCTCACCCGCATGACCATGCCACCATCGCAACAGGGGCAGCCGGTGGCGATGATGACGATGCGCAGGTTGGTTGAAGCCGGCGGGAAGTCGCCAGCCGCGTGGCCGGCCGCATGATCCGGATCGATGCCCTCGAAGATCACCGCGCACGCAACGAGCGGGTCGAGGCGTGCGGCGATTGCCGCCCGGCGCTGGCGGTAATGCCCGCCGGCGGCCAGGATGCAGTGCGTCATCCGCCGCGTTTTGCCAGCTTGCCGGGCTCCACGCCAAGTTGCTTGAGCTTGCGATAGAGATGGGTACGTTCCAGGCCGGTCTTCTCGGCCACGCGGGTCATGCTGCCGCCTTCGCGCACCAGGTGATGTTCGAAATAGGCGCGCTCGAAGGCGTCGCGCGCTTCGCGTAGCGGCAACTCGAACGAGAGCGTGAAGACCTTGCCTTCGATTGCAGGCGCGCCATGCGCCGGTGTTGCCGAATGACTCAGGCCGACATTGGAGACGACGCCGAAGCCCGGTTCGGCAGCCGTGCTGACTTCGCTTGGCGCCATTATCGGCCGGGCATGAAAGGCTGCGGGACGGGCCACTTCCTGGCTGCGCGAGAGGCCCTGCTGCACGGCCTTCAACAGCTTTTGCATCGAAATCGGCTTTTCCAGGAAATTCAGGGCGCCGATCCGCGTCGCTTCGACTGCGGTGTCGATGGTCGCATGACCGGACATCATGATCACCGGCATGGTCAGCAGGCCGTCGCGCTGCCATTCCTTCAACAGCGTCACGCCGTCGGTGTCGGGCATCCAGATATCGAGCAGCACCAGGTCAGGTGTTGCCGCCGCGCGCAACTCGCGCGCCTGCTGTGCATTTTCGGCAGTTGATACGACATGGCCTTCGTCGCCCAGAATTTCCGAGAGCAGCTCCCGAATTCCCATTTCATCATCAACTACCAAGATGTTTGCCATATGTTGCATCCTTCAAGTAAATGTTCAGTCGTCCTTGACTGAAGCCTCTGACCATTTTCGGCAAGCATCGTTGCACGCCATCGTGCCTGCACATGCGATTGATCCAGCACGACTCGTCGAAAACGTTGTTACAAAGTATTTGTTTTGTCGATCGTATTGCCTGTTAGTTAATTGCGGCTAACTTTAGCAGCAAAATTGAAATCTTTGCGCCGTGCGCCTCGGAGCGGTTCTGTATGTCGACCCGGCCACCGTGCTCATCGATGATTTTCTTGACCATCGCCAGACCCAGGCCGGTGCCGCGCGGTTTCGAGGTGACATACGGCTCGAAGGCCCGTGCCAGGATCTTCGGCGCGAAACCCGGCCCGTTATCGCTGATCGACAGCCGCACTGCAACCCGCACCTGGTTGTCGGGGCTGCGGTAATTGATCTGCTCGGTGACGACATCGATGCGCGGCGCGGGCCCGGCGGTGTCCCGACCGGCAGCAGACAGGCGTTCCATCGCCGCATCCTGCGCATTCTGCAGCAGGTTGTGAATCACCTGGCGTAGCTGGGTGGCGTCGCCCATGACCAGCGGCAGGTCGTCGGCCATCGCCGTCTCGATGATGTCGCGCTCGTCGCCGCCGACGTACAGGCCAAGGATTTCCTCGATCAGCGCATTCAGGTTCAAGGGTGACAGCACTGCCGGCGGCGTCTTTGCGTAATCGCGAAAATCATCGACCATCTGCTTCATTGCCGTCACCTGGTTGACGATGGTTGCCGTGCTCTTGTTGAGGATCGCCACATCGGCCGGGCCGAGCTTGGCTTCCAGTTTCATCTGCAGGCGTTCGGCCGAGAGCTGGATCGGCGTCAGCGGATTCTTGATCTCGTGCGCCAGCCGGCGCGCCACTTCGCCCCAGGCGATCGAGCGCTGGGCCGAGATGACTTCGGAGATGTCGTCGAACACCACGACATAGCCGGTGCCGCGTTCGACCGGCAGGCGCGAGCCGCGCGCCAGCAGCGCGATGTCGCCTTCGATGTCGGTTGCGGCGATGCTGCGCGGGATTTCGATCTGGCGCTGCCAGTGGCGCTGCAGGTCTGCCCCGCCGATGGCGGCAGTCTGTGCATTCTGGCTGGAGAAAGCGCCCGTGATGATGTCGGCAAAACCTTCCAGGCCGGGTATGTCGGACAATGCCTGGCCCATGTGCGGCGCAAAGTCATGATGCAGGATGCGTTCGACCGAGTCGTTGCAGGTGACCAGGTGAAAGCTGCTGTCCAACACCATCACGCCGGCCGACATGTTGGCCAGCACCGACTCCAGGTAGGCCTTGGCGTTTTCCAGTTTCAGGCGGTTGGTCTCGACCGCCGAGCGGGCATCGAAGAGCTGGTGCGTCATCGCATTGAACGACTTCATCAGGGTGCCCAGTTCATCGGTGCTGGCCACCATCGGCCGTGGCGAGAAGTCGCCCTCGGCCACCGCCTTGGTGCCCTCGGCCAGCAGCAGCAGCGGCTGGGCCAGATCGGTTGCAATGATGAAGGCGCTGGCAATGGCGCCGAAGATCGCCAGCAGCAGCGTGAGCGTCAGCGTCACCAGGTAGATCTTGCGCAGGCCCGAGCGCGCCAGCGAGCGTTCCTGGTACTCGCTGTAGGCCGCGCGCAGCGCCTCGGCATTGACCGCAAGGTAGCTCGGCACCGGCTGCAAAAACTGCAGGAAGCGGGCCTCGTTCTGCAAGGCCATGGCATTGCCCGGCGCCGGAATGGCCACCACCACGCGCAGTCGCAAGCCGTTCGCGTCGGCAGCCACGCCGGCGCCATCCGGTCTGGCTGCCGCAGCGCGCGGCGGCGCCGGCAATGGCGTGGCTGCCACGCCATCATTGCCGTCGGCAGCCGATTCGATGCCGGCAAAGCCGCGGCTGCTGCGGGCCTGGCGCAGCATCGCCGGCGTCGGCAGGTCCGGCACCAGCTGGCCGAGCCGCGTGCCGATGCTGGCGATGACGCCGCCGTTTGCATTGACGATGGTCGCCTCCAGGTTCTGTCCCTGTTCGCGCAACTGCGACAGCCGGGTGATCACGGTGGCGTCCGACAGGTCAGAGAGTTCGAGCGCGGTATTGCGCGCCTTGGCCGCCAGCTCGGTGAGCGACGAGTCGAGTGCCGAGCGCCCCAGGTTCAGGCCGGCCTCCAGCGCCGACTCGACCCGGACGTCGAACCAGGATTCGATCGAACGCGAGACGAACTGCACCGACACCGTGAAGATCACCGCGCCCGGCAGGATGCCGACGATTGCAAACAGCAGCACCAGCCGCGCCGTCAGCCGCGAGCCGAATTCGCCGCGCCGGCGCCGCTTGTGCAGGCGCACCAGCAGCATCGTCACCAGCGCCAGCAGCGCCAGGGCGGCCAGGGCGTTGAGGCCGAAGAGCCAGGGATAATGCCGGTCGAAGGATGCGGAGTTTTCGGACGCCGAGGCGAGCAGGAACAGCAGGATGCTGATGACGGCAGCACCGACGACGAACATGTAGCGCAGCCAGCGCCTCATGGATTATTCCGCCTTGAAATAGAAGCTGCGCCAGTCGGAAGACAGGCGCCAGTCGCTGTTGTTGAGTGCATTGACCTGGAACGGCTTGGGCAGATATTCGAGATTCAGGCGCATGCGGGTGCTGACCGTGTAGGTTTCGCCGACCTTGAGCATGCCGCGTTCGGCAACCACCCACCGGCTCGGCCGGCGCACCAGCGACATGGCATCGTCAAAGGTGGGGAAGCTCTGCTGCACGCTGCCGGCCACGCCGCCGCGATACTGGCGCGTCAGGACGTTGTATTCGATGCGAATGGTGCGCGAAGCGTTCAACGTGGCTTCGTCGAACCAGTACCAGCGCGGCCGGCGCAGCTCCACGTCGGTGGTGAAATGCAGCGGTATGCCGCGCGTGAGTGCTTCTTCGAGATTGTGATTGAGGTCGAAACCGAAGGTGGCCGACAGCCGGTAGCCGTCTTCGGAGGTTTCCAGATGCGCCTGCACGATTTCGATGCCGTCGGCGGCGCTCACCGGCGCCAGGACGCAGAACATGAGGAACGCCGCCAGGATCGCGCGCGTCAGAAAAAAGGTAAGTCGTCGCGTCACTGGAGCGAAAGACGGGGACGAATCCGTCGCAAGGTTGGTCGATGTAAGGGCCGTTGATGCCGGGCAGGCACGCCGTTGGATCGGGCCGGCAGCGCCGTGCGGTTCAGTGCGGCGCTGCGTGATGCCGCCATGACCGGTTCGGCCCGTGCCTTTGCATTGTCTTCGGCCACGTGCTCATGCCGGCAGCACCCCGCTGCGGGGTTTCTGGAACAGTGCGTAGAACAGGCCGTCATGATCCTCCGGCAAGCCATACTCGATTGCATCCGGCAGTGCCACGCCGGGCAGCATCTGTCCGGGCGCTGCCAGCCGGATCGCGCCATTGCGCTTGGCGAAGGCTGCTGCCTGGGCTTCCGACTCCTGCGGCCAGACAGAGCAGGTCGCGAACAACAATTTACCATCGTCAACTAGCATCTGCCAAAGGTTGTCGAGAATTTGCGCCGAAAGTGTTGCCAGTTGCGCAGAGTCGGCCTTGCGCCGCAGCCAGCGGATATCCGGATGGCGGCGCACGATGCCCGAGGCGGTGCAGGGCACGTCGGCCAGGATGCGATCGAAGGGCTTTCCATCCCACCAGTCCCGCTTTGCCGCGTCGCCGGTGACAAGCACCGCATCGCGCTGCAGGCGCTGCAGGTTTTCCGTGATGCGCACCATGCGTCGGGCATCGTTGTCGAGCGCTACCAGACCAATGTCGGCCAGTTCCAGCAGGTGGCCGGACTTGCCGCCAGGCGCGGCGCAGGCGTCGAGCACGCGCATGCCGTCCTGCACATCGAGCAGCGGCGCGGCAAGCTGTGCGGCCGCGTCCTGCACCGATACCACGCCGTCCGCAAAGCCGGGTATCTGCGCCACCGGCACGGCCTGCGCCAGCCGTACCGCGTCGGCGCCGACCCGGGTTGCGGCAATGCCAGCCTGTTCCAGCCGCGCCAGATAGGCGTCGACCGTGCTGCGGCGTCGGTTCACGCGCAGCGTCAGCGGCGGCGCGGCATTGCCGGCAGCCAGCACGGCTTCCCAGTGCAACGGGTGACTCGCCTTGAGGGTATCGATCCACCAGGCGGGATAATTCCAGAACGCCGACGGCTCGCGCATGACCTCCTGCAGCAGCGCCTGGCGTTCGCGCAGGAAGCGCCGCAGCACGGCATTGACCATGCCTTTGGCATGCGCCATGTCCGGATCGGACGCTGCAGCCGTGACGGCCTGATCGACTACCGTGTGGTCGGTATAGCCCTGGGGCGCGGCATCGTCCGGCGCCGAGATCAGGGTCAGTGCGACGCACAGCAGGGCATGCAGCACCGGCGGCGTCGGTGCCTTGGCGGCCAGGCGGCCGAGCAGGGCGTCGACCCGGCCGAGCGCGCGCATGGTGCGGTAGCTCAGGTCCTGGATGGCGCCACGCGCCTGCGCCGGCAGTTCGGCGCCGGGGCGATTGAAGACGGTGGTCAGCGCCTGCGGCAGCGCGTAGCCGGCGCGCACCTGCAGCACGGCCAGTGCCGCGCCATGCAGGGCGAAGGCGAGGGAATCGGATTTCAGGCTGGTAGTGGTCATCTGGGTTCTCGTCTGTGGCGCCGCAGCCGCGCTCTGGCTGGCGCGTGTGGTGGTGCGGCGCGGTGCACCGGTTCAATGCCGGTGGCGGTGGTGGATGTCGGGGAAATGCGCATGCGTATGGGCGATGGCTTCATGCTGGTGCGCATGCGTGTGAGGTGTCTTGCCATCCCATGCAAAGTCATGCCGATGCACATGATGCGGGTCCGCCGGCATGCCGTCGTCTGCCCGTGCGTGGGCATGTTCATGCGTATGCAGGAGCGGCTCGTGCACGTGGCGGTGGCCGTGGCGCTCGGTCAGGTGCAGCCAGAGGCCGATGCCCATCAGGACGCCGGCCAGCCAGAAACGCAGGTCGGTCGCCTCGTGCAGCAGGACGATTGCAATTGCTGCGCCGATGAAGGGCGCAACCGAAAAATAGGCGCCGGTGCGGGCGCTGCCAAGCCCGCGCAATGCCAGCACGAACAGCACCAGGCTCACGCCATAACCGCAGAAACCCAGTACGCCGGCGGCGACCGCAAGCGATGGCGCCGGCCAGGCAACACCGATGACCATCGACGCGCCAAGGTTGACGCTGCCGGCCACGATGCCTTTCCAGGCGGCGATCTGCACGGCGTCGGCTGCCGCGACCTTGCGCGTTAAATTGTTGTCGAGTGCCCAGCACAGGCAGGCGCCGACGATTGCCAGCGCACCCGGCGCCAGGCTTGCCTGCACGCCGGCGCCCCAGGACAGCAGCAGGCCGGCGGCAACGATTGCCGTCATGCCGAGCAGGATGCGACGGTCGAAATTCTCATGGAAGGCGAACCAGGCGAGCAGCGCGGTGAAGACGCCTTCCAGGTTCAGCAGCAATGCCGCATTCGAGGCCGGCATCGACGCCAGGCCGGCCAGCAGCAGCAGGGGGCCGGCAACGCCTCCGGCGGCAATTGCGCCGGCGAGCCAGCCGATGTCGCGCCCGCGCAGGCGGGCCACCTGCTGGCCGGCGCGTGCGGCCGGCGTTTGCCTGCGCTGCCGCACGGCGCGCCAGAGCAGGCAGGCGCACAGCCCGATGCCGCTGCCGGCATAAAGCAGGCCGGCCAGCAGGGTCGGCGCCATCTGTGCGCCCAGCAGTTTTGCCAGCGGCGTGCTGGCGCCGAACAGTGCCGCAGCCAGCAGCGCATGAAGGATGCCGGCAGGCATATTTTTTACGCTTGCTGCAGGATCAGACGCCCCACATCACGTCGTTGTGGCCCTGATGCGCGGCGCGCAGCATTTCCAGCAATGGATAGGCGCGGGTGGAAAAGCTAACGAACTGCATCTTTTCATGTTCCTTGTCGTCACCGGCTTCGCCATGATGCAGCGCGACATCATGCTGCATTTCCTCGGACGGATGATGCGCCTTGCTGCCGGCCATTTCCGCCTCCAGGATGGCGATCGCATCGCCCGACTCGGCAGCGGTAATGACACCGCGCTTTGCATCCTTGTGCAACAGGTCGAGGATACGTTTTGCATGTTCCTCGTACATCAGCACATCGGCGGCGGCTTTGGATTTGAAGGTAATCAGCATGGAAGAGTCCCGGGTAGTGTCAGTAAGGATGAAATACATAAAAAGGCCACACAGGCCATAGGATACCGCGCCACGGCCGCCGAGGCTGCTTTGCCTGTCATGCCTGCGTTGCGGCTACTCGAGCTTGAACGACGTGAGGAAGGTATCGACCGCTTCCTGCGGTATCGACTTCGCGGCACCGACGACGATGACCTGGTAGACCCGACGCTGGCGCGCCAGGAAGCGGGCATGCAGTTCGCTCGCCCGGGCGTTGCGGGCCGCCGGGGACGCGGCGGCGGGTCCGGCATCGACTTCGATGGTCGACATCTGGCTGCCGAGGGTGCTCTTTTCATGACGCACGACGCCACCGATGTTCTTGACCAGCGTGTCCTTCATTACCAGCAAGGCGGCCTGTGCCTGGGCGGCGTCGGGCAATTCGGCGGTGCCGACGGCAAACGTCACGTCGCCGACTTCGGCAGCCGTCATCGTCATGCTGGCCTGGATGCCGCCGAGATTGACGTTGCGCGTGTAGGTCGACGGCTTTGCCGGCAGCAGCACCGAAAACGGCGCAGTCGTGCCGCGCACGTCGCGCCAGTCATAGCGCGGGGTGCAGGCCGACAATGCCAGCAGCGTTGCCATCGCCGTCGCCATCAGTGCCGCGTGCTTGCCAAGGCCGATGGTTGGGCGCCGTCGTGCCCTTGGCGCTGCAGGAGAATCCGAAATCATGTGCAGGTATCCTGTGATCGGTGAAGTGGGCGGCAGGCCTTCGATTGCCTGCTCAGCGCGACGCGGTCCTTCTGCCGGTTGCCACATGCAGCCAGACCAGCGCCGGCAGCAACAGGCCGGCAACCCAGTGGACAACCGACCAGAGCGGCCGGCTTTCTTCGCCGGCGACGTAATACAGCGCATAGCCGGTCAGTGTCAGCAGCAGCAGCAGGACGATCATCGACCAGCCCGCCGGCAGGTTGCGGCCCGCCGCCAGGCCGCGCCGGATATGCAGGTGGAACAGGCTGCCCGCCAGCCACAGCGCCGCCATCGCTGCGGCGCCGTGCAGCTTCATCGACCACGGCTCCAGCGGATGGATCGTCATGCCGAATGCGCCGGCGCCACGCAGGAAAAAATGTGCCGCCAGCCAGGCGGCACCGGTTGCCAGCAAGCCGCCGAAGACGCCGTAGAAACCGCGCCGCTGCCACGACGGCAGGCGCATGCTGGCTGCGGCAAGCGCGCGCGAAGGGTGGTGCAGACTCTGTTTGGAAACGCGCATGAACCCGATTATAGAGTCAGATCAGAAAGGCAGTCGCGCCGAAGCGCCGCAGCAGCGGATGCGCCGCGTCGGCCGTGGCACTGACCACCTTGGTCAGTGCGTCTGCCAGCATGCAGGTCGGCGCCAGCACCGATGCACTGCGCCCGACCGGCACCGGCTGGCCGCTACGGGCGTCGAGCAGTGCATTGCTCTGCCGGCCTTCATGCAGGCGGCTGGAAAAATAGCCGGCCGATGTCGCCAGCGCCTGCTGGCGCAGCAGCAACCGCTGGCCGGCCCGGGTCGGCACCTGCGGGTCGCGAATCAGAACCGGAAAGTCGACCGCACCGAAAACCCGCAGGTCGCCGCCGGCATTGACGCAACCGCTGCGCACGCCGGCTGCCTGCAGTGCATCGACTGCCAGATCGACCGCATAGCCTTTTGCAATGCCGCCCAGATCGATCCAGGCCGGCACCATCTTCGTCACCCGCTGCTGGGCGTCGAAGACGATCGCGTTGCGTGCGGGCGCCGGTGCAACGGCCGACGATGGCATGCCGGTGGCAGCCGTCGACCGGGCCGGTGCCGGCAGTTGACCCAGTTGCACCAGCTGCGCGCCGCAGGCCATGTTGAAGATGCCGTCGCTGGCGTCTTCGAGCAACTGCGCGCAGCGCAACACGCTGACGGTATGTGGATCGACATCGACCGACTGTCCCGGCAGCAGCCGGTTGATGGCGCCGACATCGCTGCCGGCCTCATGAAAACTCATCAGCCGGTGCACCAGCGCGATGGCGGCAAAGGCCGCATCGACCGCCGTCAGGCTGGACCCGGCATCGTCAGGCGGCACCACGATGCTGATGTCGACCAGCGTGCCCAGCCAGGGTTGGGCGCGCCGCATCACCTGGTCGGCAGCATCGTTCACGTCGCCGCTGGCGGCGTTTTAAGTGCGACCTGCGCAATGGCGGCAATGCGGCGCACGCCGTCGGTGACATGCGTGCACGACAGCGTCGCGCCGCTGATGTTGGCAACGCCGTCGCCCACCGTCAGGCCGGCCTGTACGGTCTTGCCGGCGAACTGCCGGCGCCAGGCCGGGCTGCGGATTTCAAAACCATGGCTCTCGCGATACGCCAGGATCTCGACCTGGCGCACGACGGCCTGCGGCGACACCGCCACCGCATAGGAAATCAGTTCGTATTTGCCGATGACGTCGTCGACCACGACGTGACCCAGCAACTCGGTGTCGCGGTAGGCGGCAAAGACGCGCCAGCCGACCGAACGCGCCGGCAGCGCGGCCAATTTCTCGACCTCGCGCATCTGCGTCGCGGTCAGTTGCAGACTCGCGTCCCGGAAGCTGCTCGCCTCCGGAAACAGCACCTTCTGCGCCTGCTCCACCGTCAGGTACTGCGTGGCGAAGGCCGGCGCGGCCATGCCGCCGGCCAGCGCCGCGCCCAGCAGCAGCATTGTTTGCGGCGCCGGTACGTAGCGGTTCATGCGCGTGCCCCTCCGGAATTTTCAGAAAGCATAGCCAAGGCCGAGGTTGACCCGGTTGCGGATGCTTTCCTCGGCAAACTTCTGATAGTCGGCCTTCAGTACCACGCCTTCGCCGATGCGCAGGTTGGCGCCCACGGTAACGACCCGCTCGTTCGGCCCGGCCAGTGCATCGGCGCCCTGCGGCAGGCCGGCAAAGCGCTGCGCCGTGTTAAAGCGTTCATAACGCACGAATGGCGCCAGTGTATAGTCGCCGGCCTGCCAGGCGCGGTAGGCTGCCTGCGCATACCAGCCGGCGAACGACGACGGAATCGGATTCGGATTGCCGACCGAAGCCAGGTTCAGGGCATCGGCATTGCTGATGGTGCCGCGAGCGTAGAGTGCCGACAGGTCCCAGGGTCCGGGTGTATAGCGGGCATGCAGGTCCCACAGGGAGACGCGCGCCTTGTTGCCGGCAAAATCCGTGGTGGCATGACCGGCCTTGCCGGAGAATACCGAGCCGCCCAGCAGCAGGCCCGGCACGCCGCGCCAGTTCAACGCCGCATGCAGCGCCAGGTCGCGCGAGCGCGCCAGCTGACCTTCCTGGTGGATGCTGCCCAGGGGCGATTCGCGGCCATCGGCCGAGGTCGCATCCCACTTGTTGAGGTCGAAGCCGGTGGTCACGCCGAGGTCCCAGGTCAGGCCGTTGTCGAGCGTCGACGACAGGCCGAGGCCGGCTTCGCGCCAGGTCGACGGAATGATCGCCGTCTCGACGAAATTGCGCTCGACGCCATAGAACGCGGTCGGCTCGTGATTGGTGTTGAGCAGGCCGGCAGGAATGAGGAACAGACCGGCCTTGGCGCGCAGGCCGTTGCCGAACTCGCGCTCGATGTAGGCTTGTTCGACCGCCGCTTCGCCGCGGTCGGTGGCGGAAGTCACAGCATGTTCCCATTCGAATTCGGTGACCAGCTTGGTGCGTTCGTCGAAGCGGTGCGACAGGCCCAGCACCACGCGCCGCACGTCGGCCTGGGCCGCGCCGGCGTTCTTGGTCGGCCGGTTGTAGGTCACCTCGCCGTAGCCGCCGATGACGGTTTTCGGGCCGCTCGCTTCGTGCGCTGCGGCAGGCGCCGGCACGGGCGCCGCGGCGACCACCGGCGCGGCTGCGGCAACGGCCTGCTGGCGCTGTTCGACGGCATCGGTCTTTTGACGCGTGGCGGCCAGTTCGGCGCGCACGCTCTGCAGTTCGGCAGCCAGGGCGTCGAGCCGCTTCATCAACTCGGCTTCGCTGGCCGATGCCAGTACCGGCACGAGGCAGAAAGCGGCGGCAAGCGCCTGGCGAAGGACAGCATGTTTTCGAACGGGATGGGTCATCGAGTTACCTTTCAATTGAATAATCAGGGCGCGCGGTAGCCGTCGGTCAGGGTGCCGAGAAAACGGACCACGTCGGCGATTTCAGTGGCCGACAAGGCCGGCGCCTGGTTCGGCTGGCGGTTGTAGGGCACTTCGGTGACGTTGACATTGCGCCGCAGCGCAGGCGGCAGGTCGTCGAACTTCTCGACCGTGCCATCGGCGCCGGTCGGATACCATTCTTCGGGGTTGGTGTCGCGCCGCACATAGAAACCCAGCACGTCTTCGAGGTTGCTGAAGCGGCCGTTGTGGAAGAAGGCCTTGCGGGTGGCGACATTGCGCAGCGTCGGCACCTTGAAGGCGCCGCACAGGTCGCGCCGCGCAGCCAGGTCGGTGCGATCCGGGCCGCACAGGCCAAGGTCGAAAAAGGCGGGATCCCGATTGACAGCCAGCGCGGCATTGCGCGGCACGCCGAGATTATCGAAGCTGAAGTCGGTAAACAGCGGCGGGCTGCCGTCGGCCGCCTTGGCACTGGTATGGCAAGCGGCACAATTGCCCTTGGTCGGATTGTTGAACAATGCCAGGCCGCGCAATTCGGCCGGATCGAGGCTCACCCGGCCGGCGAGAAACTGATCGTATTTCGAATCGAACGGGCGAAATGCCGGATCGTCCTTCTGGTACTGCTGCAGCGCCAGCAGCATCCGCTCGAAGGCGGTCGCCGGATCGTCGAAGATCGCAGCACCGAACAGCGTGCGAAATTGCTCCGCATACGCCGCATTGCGCAGCTTTGCCACCACCGACGCCGCATCCGGGTTTGCCATTTCATGCGCTGCCAGAAACGGCCGCTGCGCCTGTGCCGCCAGGGTCGCTGCACGGCCGTCACGGTCGAAGCCGCCACTCGGACTGCCGTCGGCGGCCAGCGCAAAGGCCGGCGTCAGGTTCAGGTAGCGCAGCGACGGCGCGGCACGGTTGCCCTGGGTTGCCAGGTCGGGCCCGCCGAGCTGGGCGGCAAGGTCGTTCGACGGTGCATGGGCGTTGTCGGGATTGTGGCAACTCGCGCAGGCCAGGCGTCCCGAAGCCGACAGGCTCTGGTCGCGGAAGATCAGCTTGCCAAGACCGACGATGGTGACGGCGCCGGCCTGCTGCGCCGTGTCCGGGGCAACCGCGCCCGGCGCCGTGCTGCCCACGGTTTCGGATGCGGCAACGCCGGCCGGCGCGGCACTGCCGCCGGCACCGCAGCCACCCAGCGCGAGGCTCGTGCCGATAAAGAGCAGGGCACTGCCCAGGCATTGCCAGAATCGGCTTGTCGCATTGCCGATACCGGGAACAGGTAGGCGCGGGTCCGATCGATGTTGCAACATGGAAGTCGTTTTCATGAATGGTTCGGGTCGTGCTGGCAGGAACTTTACGCCGTCACCAGGAATCTTAATGAGAACGATTATAATTTAGAATTGCACCTAAGCCAAGCGCCCTCGCGGATGCATTGGCCGCCTGTGCTGTGTTTCGTCGCCCGTGAAGCGCAGGCAGCCGCATGCCACGCTGGCGAGCCGGCGCAGGGCAGTTAAAACATCAAAGCGTGCGGGAGCCGGTGCAGGCGTGCTTACCAGAACGCCCGCAATGTCATTGCTCGCGCAGCGCGCGCCGGTATTGGATCGCCTCGGCGACATGCGCCTGGCCGATGCCGTTGCTGCCGGCCAGGTCGGCAATGGTGCGCGCCACCTTCAATACCCGGTGATAGGCGCGCGCCGACCAGTTCAGGCGCAGCATGGTCAGGCGCAGGATGTCTTCGCCTGCGGCGTCCGGCCGGCAATGGCGGTCGATGTCGGCGCTGGAGAGGACATGATTCGGCTTGTCCTGGCGCGCCAGCTGCGCCGCGCGGGCGCCGGCGACGCGCCCGGCAATTGCGAGCGAGCTTTCGCCGTCGGCCATCTTCTGCAGTTCTGCATGGGTGAGCGCGCCGACCTGGATCTGCATGTCGATGCGGTCGAGCAGGGGGCCGGAAATCCGCGCCTGGTAGCGGCGCACGCTCTCGGGCGTGCACTGGCAACGATTGGCGGGATGACCGAGGTAGCCGCAGGGACAGGGATTCATTGCTGCGATCAACTGGAATCGCGCCGGAAAATCCGCCTGCCGGGCGGCGCGCGAAATCGTGATCTGGCCCGACTCCATCGGTTCGCGCAGCACTTCCAGCACGCGCCGGTCGAATTCAGGCAGTTCGTCGAGGAAAAGAACGCCGCAGTGCGCCAGCGAGATTTCGCCGGGGCGCGGCGTGTTGCCGCCGCCGACCAGCGCCACGCCTGAGGCGGTATGATGCGGCGCCCGGTACGGCCGCACCTTCCAGCGCGCAGCGTCGAAACCCGAGGTCAGCGATTGCACCGCCGCCGATTCCAGCGCTTCGGCGTCCGACATCGGCGGCAGGATGCCGGCAAAGCGTGCCGCCAGCATCGACTTGCCGGTGCCGGGCGGGCCCAGCAAGAGGATGCTGTGCCCGCCTGCGGCAGCCACTTCGAGCGCGCGCTTGGCCTGCGCCTGGCCCTTTACCTCGGCAAAATCGGCATGGCGGCCGGCGCGCGCCGGCGCAGTCTGCAGGCGCACGCGGTGCCGCACCAGCCGCGCATCGGCGTGGCGCGCAGCAAAGTGGGCACACACCTGCAAGAGGGAGTCGGCCGGAAAGATGGCGGCATCCGCCACCAGCGCCGCCTCGTCGGCATTGGCCCGCGGCAGGATGAAACCGGCGGCCGGTGCCGGTCGCGCTGGCGCGGCGTTGCCGGCGGGTGGTGCAAGGGTGCCGTGACAACCGCGATGCATGGCAAACGTCATGGCGAGCGCGCCCCGTACCGGACGCAATGCGCCCGAGAGCGAGAGTTCGCCGGCAAACTCATATTTCGATAGCTCGTCGGCCGGCATCTGGCCGGACGCGGCCAGGATGCCCAGGGCGATCGGCAGGTCGAACCGGCCCGATTCCTTGGGCAGGTCTGCCGGCGCGAGGTTGACCGTGCTGCGCCGCGCCGGAAATTCGAAGCCGCCGTTTTGCAATGCCGCCCGTACCCGGTCCTTCGATTCCTTCACTTCGGTGTCCGGCAAGCCGACGATGGTGAACGACGGCAGGCCGTTCGCCAGATGCACTTCGACCGTGACTTCAGGCGCTTCCATGCCGGCCAGGGCACGGCTTTTCAGGACGGCAAGACTCATCGACGCGCCTGCAAGAGCCCCGGGCGTGACACAGAAAGAGACGGCCCGAACAAATGTCGGGCCATCGCAGGCCGGCGCTGTTCCTGACCGGCCGCCACGTCCTAGCTGCCCTGGCCCGGCTGGCGGGCTGCTTCGAGTGCGGCAACTCGTGCTTCGAGTGCCTCGAGCTTGGCGCGCGTCTTTGCCAGCACTTGCGTCTGCACGTCGAATTCTTCCCGGGTTACCAGGTCGAGCTTGGAAAACCCCTGGCTCATCATCGCCTTGACGTTTTTTTCGATGTCCTTGGCGGGAGAATTTTCGATTGCCTGGGAGATCTTGGCTTGAAGGTCGTTGAAAAAATTTGGCTTGTCCATGTGCATCCTCTCGTTATGTTGCAGGTTCACCGTTGCGGTGCGCATCAGATTGGTGCGCATTTGTTTGGTGCATGGCAAGTCCAAGCAACTGAATTTCGCCATGTAACCTGCCGTTTGATGCATGAAAACTTAACAAAATTTCAATGCATCTGCCTGGCATGAGTCGTGCTCATGTATCCGTGAGGTTACATCACCGCGACTCGCAATGTTCGACAATAAATCGACTTATAACCAAGGGAACGTCATGAAAAAACTGGTCATCGCCACTGCACTGCTGGCCGCATTCACGGGCAACTTCGCCCATGCCGAGGACGCCAAGCCGGAAGAAAAGAAACCCGACAATGAAGTCAGTTTCAATGCAGCGCTCTCGAGTGATTACCGCTTTCGTGGCATTTCGCAGTCGCGCCTGCAACCGGCGCTCTCGGGCGGTGCGGATTACGTCAACAATCCGACCGGCTTTTACCTGGGCACCTGGCTGTCGACCATCAAATGGACCAAGGATCTGGGCGGTGACGGCAATCTCGAAGTCGATCTGTACGGCGGCAAGAAGGGCGAAATCGTGCCGAACGTATCCTACGACATCGGTGTGCTGACTTATTACTACCCGTCAAACCATCTGCGTCCGAACGCCAACACCACCGAAATCTACGGCCAGCTTGGCTACGGCCCTGCCTACATCAAGTACTCCAGCACCGTGACGAATGCATTCGGCGCGCCTGATTCGCACAACAGCGGCTATCTCGACATCGGCGCCAACATCGATGTGCCGGCCGGCTTCACCGTCAACCTGCATGCCGGCCACCAGACCGTGAAAAGCTATTCCTTCCTGAGCTATACCGACTACAAGGTCGGCGTGACCAAGGATTTCGGTTTCCTCACCGGCGCAATCGCACTCATCGGCAGCGATGCGAAACATGGTGCAACGATTGCCGATACCGCCTATCCGACGCCGTCGAACAAGAACAATGGCAAATCCGCTTTAGTCGTATCCATCAGCAAGACTTTCTAACGAGGGCAGCATGAAACTCATTTCTGCAATCATCAAGCCGTTCAAGCTCGACGAAGTGCGCGAAGCCTTGTCTGCCATCGGCGTCCAGGGCATCACCGTCACGGAAGTCAAGGGCTTCGGTCGCCAGAAGGGGCACACGGAACTGTACCGCGGCGCCGAATACGTGGTCGACTTCCTGCCCAAGACAAAGATCGAGGCAGCCGTCGACGACAGCATCGTCGACCGCGCAATCGAGGCGATCGAGACGGCAGCACGCACCGGCAAGATCGGCGACGGCAAGATCTTCGTCTACGACTTGCAGCAGGTGGTACGGATTCGCACCGGTGAAACCGGCAAAGATGCTCTTTAAGGGGGAAAACATGAAAAAAAAATTGACCAGTCTGATGGCCGCCGGCGCGCTCCTGTTCGCGCTCGGTGCCGCCCATCCTGCACTTGCCGCCGACGCGGCGGCACCGAAAGCCGACGCTGCCGCCGTTGCCGCCGTTGCCGCCGTTCCAACACCTGCGCCAGCGCCGGCCGACACGGCCGCACTGGCTGCAGCCGTTACCGCAGCGCCGGCCGCAACCGCACCTGCGGCTGCAACGCCGGCTGCCGCAGCAACGCCGGCTGCAGCCGCCGGCGCACCCGCTGCACCAGCGGCCGCTGCAGCACCCGTACCCAACAAGGGCGACACTGCCTGGGTGATGGTTGCCACCGCACTGGTCATCCTGATGACGATTCCGGGCCTGGCCCTGTTCTACGGCGGCCTGGTGCGCTCCAAGAACATGCTGTCGATCCTGATGCAGGTCTTCATGATCTTCGCCGTCATCATCGTGCTCTGGTGCATCTACGGTTATTCGCTGGCGTTCACCGAGGGCAATGCCTACATCGGCAAGTTCGACCGCCTGATGCTGAACGGCATCTGGGACCCGGCCAAGGCATCGTTTGCGACGGCCGCAACCTTCAGCAAGGGCGTCGTGATTCCGGAGTTTGTCTTCGTCGTCTTCCAGGCAACCTTTGCAGCGATTACCTGCGGCCTGATCGTCGGCGCCTTTGCGGAACGCGCCAAGTTCGCCGCTGTCCTGGCGTTCATCGTCCTCTGGTTTACTTTCTCGTACCTGCCGATTGCCCACATGGTCTGGTTCTGGCCTGGTCCTGACGGCATCAAGGATGCGGCAACCCTGGCCTCGGAAACCGCAAAAGGCGGCTGGTTGTGGCAGAAAGGCGCGCTCGACTTCGCCGGCGGCACCGTGGTGCACATCAATGCGGCCGTGGCCGGCCTGGTCGGCGCCTACGTGATCGGCAAGCGCGTCGGCTACGGCAAGGAATCGATGGCGCCGCATTCGCTGACCATGACCATGATCGGTGCATCGCTGTTGTGGGTCGGCTGGTTCGGTTTCAATGCCGGCTCGGCGCTGGAAGCCAACGATGTCGCGGCCCTTGCTTTCGTCAACACACTGCTGGCAACTGCTGCGGCCACCCTGTCATGGGTATTCGGCGAGTGGATGGCAAAAGGCAAGCCGTCCATGCTCGGTGGCGCCTCCGGTGCGGTCGCCGGCCTGGTTGCCATCACGCCTGCCTGCGGTTTCGTCGGTCCGATGGGCGCGCTGGCAATCGGCCTGCTGGCCGGCGTCATCTGCCTGTGGGGCGTCAATGGCCTGAAGCGCCTGCTGGGTGCGGACGATTCGCTCGACGTCTTTGGCGTCCATGGCGTGGGCGGCGTGCTCGGTGCCTTGCTCACCGGCGTATTCGCTTCGCCTTCGCTGGGCGGCCAGGGCGTGTATGACTACGTTGCCAACAAGATCACGCCTGACTACTCGATCTCGGCCCAGGTCTGGATCCAGTTCCAGGGTGTGCTCACCACCATCATCTGGTCGGGCATCGTCTCGCTGGTGGCCTACAAGCTGGTCGACATGGTGATCGGCATGCGGGTGGCGGAAGAAGAAGAGCGCGAAGGCCTCGACATCTCCAGCCATGGCGAGTCCGCCTACCATTCCTGACTTGCGGCAGTAACCGTCGAGTTCCCCCAAGCTGTCTCCCGCCTGCGCAAGCAGGCGTTCATAGCGCCTCCCCGGAGGCGCTTTTTCTTTGAGCGGCTTTAAAATCTGAAAGTTGCACCAATGTAAGAAGAAGCTGGGTCGTTTTGTCCCGCAAAATTCTTGAAACCCGGCGTGAAATTTTGCGTCAGTTACCAATGTCAGGCTGTACCGGATCGCCTACGCCGACGCTGGATTACCGTTAGAATCTCGTCAATTTCATCAGCTTGGCGGCCTCGTGCAGTCAAATCTGCTTTGCAGCCCGTTTAAAAGGTAAGTCATGGTTCCGCATCTCGTCACCGCCCTGAATGGTCCCCTGCTCGACCTGGAAAAAAAGGTCCTGGCCGCCACGCCGGCCATCGAGCGCTGGTTCCGCCTGGAGTGGCAGGAACATACGCCGCCGTTCTATTGCGCGGTGGATCTGCGCAATGCCGGCTTCAAGCTGGCGCCGGTCGACACCAACCTGTTTCCGGGTGGCTTCAACAACCTGTCGCCGGAAATGTTGCCCCTGGCAGTGCAGGCCGCCATGGCCGCCATCGAAAAATACTGTCCGGATGCAAAGAACCTGCTGCTGGTGCCGGAACGCAATACGAACAACACCTTTTACCTGCAAAACGTCTCCCGCCTGATGCAGATCTTCCGCCAGACCGGCCTGCATGTGCGCCTCGGCACGCTCGACGAATCGGTGCGGGAGCCGGTGCCGATCGAGCTGCCCGACGGCAGCACCCTGATGCTCGAACCGATGGTGCGCTCGCATAATGGCCGCCGTCTGGGCCTGAAGAACTTCGATCCCTGCACGATCCTGCTCAACAACGACCTGGCCGCCGGGATTCCGGCAGCGCTGGAAAACATCCACGAGCAGAACCTGCTGCCACCGCTCCATGCGGGCTGGCCGATGCGCCGCAAGAGCAGTCATTTTTCCGCCTACGACGAAGTGGTCAAGAAGTTCGCCAAGCTGCTCGATGTCGACCCGTGGATGTTGAATCCGTATTTCGCCCGGTGCGGCGAAGTCGATTTCGACAATTCCACCGGGCAGGAGCAGCTGGCGACTTCGGTCGACCAGGTGCTGGCGAAGATTCGCAAGAAATACAAGGAATACGGCATCAAGGAAACGCCGTTCGTGGCCATCCGCGCAGAGGCCGGCACCGACGGCATGGGCATCATCACGGTACGCGACGCCGCGGAGCTGAAGGATGTCGATCGCCGCCAGCGCAGCAAGATGCTGGTCGGCCGCGATGGCCAGGAAATCACCAACCTGATCGTCCAGGAAGGCGTGCCGACGTTCGAGCGCATCAGCGACGCCGTGGCCGAGCCGGTGGTCTACATGATGGATCGCTACGTGGTCGGCGGCTTCTACCGCGTCCACGAAGAGCGTGTCCCGGCCGAGGAGCCGGGCGCGCCCGAGACGCCTGCGCCCGGCGCCCATTACGTGCCGCTGGCGTTTGCGCAGCAGCATGCACTGCCGGACATGAAGGCAAAGCCGGGCACGGCGGCACCCAACCGCTTCTACATGTACGGCGTGGTGGCGCGCCTGGCGTTGCTGGCGGCCTCGCTGGAACTCGAAAAAACCGATCCGAACCCTGAAATCTACTGACCGATTCCATGAAAATTGCCTTCTGTGCCGACCCCCTTGCCGGTTTCAAGACCTACAAGGATTCCACTTACGCCATGATGGTGGAGGCGGCGCGCCGCGGTCATGAGGTCCATGCATTCGAGCAGAAGGACATGGCAATCGTGGGCGGTGCGGTGCTGGCCAATGCCCGCCGCATCCGCATCACCGACACCACCGGCACCGAAGCCGACTGGTTCGAAGCGGACGCGCCGGCGGCGCATCGACTGCAGGCGTTCGACGCCGTCATCATGCGCAAGGACCCGCCCTTCGACATGGAGTACATCTATGCGACCTACCTGCTGGAGCTGGCCGAGTCGCAGGGCGCGCGGGTGTTCAACCGGCCGGCGGCGGTGCGCAGCAATAACGAGAAGCTGGCGATCACGCAATTTCCGCAATTCATCGCGCCGACCTTGGTCACCAGCGACGACGCCCGCATCCGCGCCTTCCATGCCGAGCATCGCGACATCATCCTCAAACCTCTCGACGGCATGGGCGGCGCCGGCATCTTCCGGGTGCGCGACGACGGCATGAACCTGGGCGCCATCATCGAGACGCTAACAGTCAACGGCCGCACCACGATCATGGTCCAGCGTTTCATTCCGGCGATTGCAAAGGGCGACAAGCGCATCCTGCTGATCGGCGGCGCCGTGGTGCCGTTCTGCCTGGCGCGCATTCCACAGGGCGGCGAAGTGCGCGGCAACCTGGCCGCCGGCGGACTCGGCGTGGCGCAACCGATCTCGGCGCGCGACCGCGAGATCGCCGAAGCCCTGGCGCCGGTGCTGGCGCAGCGCGGCCTGCTGCTGGTCGGCCTCGATGTGATCGGCGACTTCATGACCGAAATTAACGTCACCAGCCCGACCTGCTTCCAGGAAATCACACAGCAGACCGGCTTCAATGTGCCGGCACTGTTCATGGATGCGGTAGAGAAAGCCATCTGATCCGGTAGAATATGGTGCAACAGTACCGGTCGCGGCGCTTGCGATGCCCGGAACCGGCCCGCACCTGTACGTTGTCCCTTTCTTGTCCCTTTCTCTTGCCGATAGCCAGACCATGGTTGGAATCCTGTTGTTGACGCATGCACCGCTGGGCCAGGCCTTCATCGAAGCGGCTGCCCACGTCTTTCGTGCGCGCCCGGATCGCCTCGACGCCGTCGATGTGCGGGCCGACCAGGATACCGCCGAAGTCCGGGCGTTGGCGCGCGCGGCAATCGCCCGCATCGACGACGGCACCGGCGTGCTGGTGATCACCGATGTCATGGGCGGCACGCCGTCGAACTGCACGCTGTCGCTGTGCGAGCCGGGGCATGTGGAAGTCATTGCCGGCATCAGCCTGCCGATGCTGTTGCGGGCCATTACGTACCGCAACGATACCCTTGATGTGGTTGTTGAAATGGCCTTGTCCGGTGGCCAGAATGGCGCAGTACGTGTCGATAACCGGGTCCGCCTGTCACCAAACTAGCGAAAAAAATGATCGAACAGGAAATCGAAATCGTCAACAAGCTCGGCCTGCATGCGCGCGCCTCGGCAAAACTGACGCAGCTTGCGGCAAAGTTCAAGAGCGATGTCTGGATGACCCGCAACAAGCGGCGGGTGAATGCAAAATCGATCATGGGCGTCATGATGCTGGCCGCCGGCAAGGGCGCAAAGGTCACGCTCGAGGTCGACGGCAGCGATGAACAGGCGTGTTTCGACGCGCTGGCCGAACTGATCCACAACAAGTTCGGCGAAGGCGAATAATCCGGCATAAAACAGGCTGACACCGATGGCATCATTCACGCTTCATGGCATTCCGGTTTCACGCGGCATTGCGATCGGCCGCGCCCATCTGCTGGCGCCGGCGGCGCTGGAGGTCAAGCATTACCTGATCGACGAGCAGCAGGTCGAGGCCGAAGTGGCGCGCCTGCAGGATGCCATCGCAACCGTGCACCGCGAACTGCAGGCGATCTGGAGCGGCCTGCCCAAGGATTCGCCGGCCGAACTCGGCGCCTTCATCGATGTCCACGTGCTGATCCTGTCGGACCCGATGATTTCGGAGACGCCGCTCAACATCATCCGCAGCCGTCACTACAATGCCGAATGGGCGCTGGTGACCCAGATAGACGAGCTGTCGGCGCAGTTCGATGAAATCGGCGACACCTACCTGCGCGAGCGCAAGGCCGACATTCAGCAGGTCGGCGAGCGGGTGCTGAAGATCCTGACGGGAACTGCGACGACGCTGCCGCATCTGGCCGGCGACAGCGCCAGCGCCAACCTGATCGTGGTGGCGCATGACATCTCGCCGGCCGACATGCTGCAGTTTCGCGACCGCGCCTTCAGCGGTTTCGTAACAGACCTGGGCGGCCAGAATTCGCATACGGCGATTGTCGCCAGGAGCCTCGACATTCCGGCCGCAGTCGGCATGTTCAATGCCTCGGCCCTGATCGCACAGGACGACTGGGTCATCATCGATGGCGACGCCGGCATCGTCATCGTCGACCCGGCCGCAACGGTGCTCGACCAGTACCGCGAGCGCCAGGCGCGCCAGCAGCGCGACCGCAAGAAGCTGGGCAAGCTAAAGAAGACACCGGCGATCACCCGCGACGGCACGGCCGTCACGCTGCTGGCCAACATCGAGTTTCCGGACGATTGCGCAGCCGCCCTGGACGCCGGCGCCAACGGCGTCGGCCTGTTCCGCTCGGAGTTCCTGTTCATGAACCGCAGCGGCGCGGTCAACCGGCTGCCGTCCGAGGACGAGCAGTTCGAGTCATACCGCAAGGCGGTCGTTGCCATGAAGGGCAGGCCGGTGACGATCCGCACCCTCGACATCGGCGCCGACAAGCCCTTCGACGTGGCCGAACAGACGGCGTTGAATCCGGCCCTGGGCCTGCGCGCGATCCGCTATTGCCTGGCCGAGCCGCAGATGTTCCTCTCGCAGCTGCGCGCGATCCTGCGCGCTTCCGCCTTCGGCCCGATCAAGCTCCTCATTCCGATGCTCTCGCATGCCTTCGAGATCGACCAGACCCTGACCATGCTGGCGCAGGCCAAGGCGCAGTTGACGGCTGCCCGCAAGAACTTCGATCCGGCCATCAAGGTCGGCGCCATGATCGAGATTCCGGCGGCGGCCCTGACGCTGCCGCTGTTCATCAAGCGGCTCGATTTCCTGTCGATCGGCACCAACGACCTGATCCAATACACGCTGGCGATCGACCGCGTCGATCATGAAGTCGCGCACCTGTATTGCCCGCTGCATCCGGCGATCCTGTACCTGCTGTCGACCACGATTGCGCTGGGGGCAAAAGCCGGCGTGCCGGTGTCGGTTTGCGGCGAGATGGCCGGCGACACCAAGTTGACGCGCCTGTTGCTGGGCATGGGCCTGCGCGAATTCTCGATGCATCCGGCGCAGCTGCTGGCAGTCAAGCAGGAAATCCTCGGCTGCGACCTCGGCCAGATCGCGCCCTACACCAGGAAGATACTGCGCATGGTGGAGCCGGCCGCCATCAACGAGGCGGTCGAGCATCTGCGATTAATGTAAATCATCATCAAGTCTTCAAGGTCTCATGTCTTCCATTGGAATCGTCGTACCGCAGTCGATGCAGTTTGCAGAACCCCTGGCGCTGCAAAGCGGCGCCGCGATTGCCGGCTACAGCCTGGTCTATGAAACCTACGGCACCCTGAATGCGGCACGCTCGAACGCGGTGCTGGTGCTGCATGCCCTCAATGCCTCGCATCACGTGGCCGGCGTCTACAGCGACACCGACAAGAGCGCCGGCTGGTGGGACAACATGGTCGGCCCCGGCAAGCCGCTCGACACCGATCGCTTCTTCGTCATCGGCGTCAACAATCTCGGCTCCTGCTTCGGCTCGACCGGCCCGATGCATGTCGATCCGGCGACCGGCCGCCCGTACGGTGCGAGTTTTCCGGTGGTGACGGTGGAGGACTGGGTGCAGGCGCAGGCGCGGCTTGCCGATGCGCTCGGCATCGTGCAGTTCGCCGCCGTCATGGGCGGCTCGCTCGGCGGCATGCAGGCCATGGCCTGGAGCACGCTGTATCCCGAGCGCCTGCGCCACTGCGTCGTGATCGCCTCGACGCCGCGCCTGTCGACCCAGAACATCGCCTTCAACGACGTCGCCCGCCAGGCGATCCTGACCGACCCGGATTATCACGGCGGCGACTTCTATGCGCATGGCGTGGTGCCAAAGAACGGCCTGCGGGTGGCGCGCATGGTCGGCCACATCACCTATCTGTCGAACGACGACATGGCCGAGAAATTCGGCCGGGCGCTGCGTTCGGGCGCCTACCAGTTCGGCTACGGTATCGATTTCGAGATCGAATCCTACCTGCGCTACCAGGGCGACAAGTTCTCCGAATACTTCGACGCCAATACCTATCTGCTGATTACCAAGGCGCTCGATTACTTCGATCCGGCGCGGGCCTTCGACGGCGACCTGACGCGCGCCATGGCCGGCACCCAGGCGCAGTTCCTGGTGGTGTCGTTTTCCACCGACTGGCGTTTTGCGCCGGCGCGCAGCCGGGAAATCGTCCAGGCGCTGGTCAACAACCGGCGCCGCGTGACCTATGCCGAAATCGATGCGCCGCATGGCCACGACGCCTTCCTGCTCGACGACGCGCGCTACATGGACACGGTGCGCGCCTATTACCGGCGGGTCTGGCGCGACATCACGGATCTGCCCACGGCGAGCGCCGCCCCACGTCATGAGGTGGCGGCATGAAGTTCGACGAACTGCAACGCCTGCGTCCGGATCTCGCCTTCATCGCCCACTGGGTGCGGCCGCAATCGCATGTGCTCGATCTGGGTTGCGGCGAGGGCGTCATGCTCGACTACCTCCAGACCGACAAGCACTGCAACGGCTACGGCATCGAGATCGACGACCACCAGATTCCCGCCTGCATCGGCCGCGGCGTGCAGGTGATCCAGCAGGACCTGGAAGCGGGCCTGGCGATCTTTGCCGACAATGCCTTCGACACGGTGCTGTGCCTGTCGGCCTTGCAGATGATGAAGAACGTCGAGGGCATCCTGCGCGACATCACCCGGGTCGGACAGGAAGCGATCGTGTCGTTTCCGAACTTTGCCTACTGGCCGCACCGGGTCGCGCTGTTGCGCGGTCGCATGCCGGTGTCGAAGAGTCTGCCCTATCAATGGTATGACACGCCCAACCTGCGCTGCGCCACCATCCGCGACTTCGAGGAACTGGCCAACGATGTCGGTCTCGAAGTGCTCGAATGCGTGGCGCTGGAAGAAGGCCGGCCGGTGACGTTCATGCCGCACTGGCGCGGCAGCCTGGCGGTGTTTCGGCTGAAGAAAAAGGCGCTGCGCCAGACTGCGCAGGGCGTCGGCGCAAACGCCGCCGATGGCAGCCTGACCGGCGACCGGGTCGTGACGGCCGGCTGATTCATCATGACCGACAACGCCACCGATTCGCCCGACATGTCGCTGCCCGCGGTGCCGCCGGCCGCACCCGGCAACGGCTTGGCGGCGTCCGCCGCGCCGACCTGGCACAGCTATCTCAACCGCCGCATGCTGATCCTGCTGTTCATGGGATTTTCTTCCGGCCTGCCGCTGTTCATCCTCTTGTCGCTGCTGCAGGCCTGGCTGGCCAAGTCCGGCCTGGACGTGAAAAAGCTCGGCCTGTTTGCGCTGGTGATGTTTCCCTACACCTGGAAATTCGTCTGGTCGCCGCTGATGGACCGCTACAGTTTCGGCTGGCTGGGGCGCCGGCGCGGCTGGATGGCGTTGACGCAGACGCTGCTGTTTCTGACCATCGGCGGCATGGGCATGCTCGATCCGTTGACGCAAGTGTCCTGGGTGGCGATGGCCGCGGCCACGGTCGCCTTCATCTCGGCCAGCCAGGACATCGTCATCGACGCCTACCGGCGCGAAATTTTGCCCGACAACGAGCAGGGCCTGGGCGCAGCGGTGCACGTGAACGCCTACAAGGTCGCCGGCATGGTGCCGGGCGCGCTGTCGCTGATCCTGGCCGACCGCATGCCGTGGCAGCCGGTATTCTGGATCACCGCCTGTTTCATGCTGCCCGGCCTGGTCTGCACGCTGCTGGTCAAGGAGCCGGCGGTCTATGGCGCGCCGCCGAAGAACATGCGCGACGCCCTGGTGCTGCCGTTCAAGGAATTCATCCACCGCGACGGCTGGAAGCGGGCCTGCTGGATTCTCGGCTTCATCTTCCTCTACAAGCTGGGCGACAGCATGGCAACGGCCTTGTCGACCAAGTTCTACCTCGACCTGGGTTTTTCGATGACGCAGATCGGCGTGGTGGCAAAGACCACCGGTTTCTGGGCCAGCATCGCCGGCGGCATCGTCGGCGGCGTCTGGATGGTCAGGCTGGGCATCAACCGCGGCCTGTGGGTGTTCGGCGCGGTGCAGGCCGTCGCAATCCTCGGCTTTGCCTGGCTGGCCCAGGTCGGCGCCAATCCGCTGGTGCTGGGCGCGGTCATCGCCTTCGAAGCCTTCGGCAGCCTGGGGCTCGGGGCGGCGGCATTCGTCGCCTTCATTTCGCGCTCGACCGATCCGCGCTACACCGCCACGCAATATGCGCTGTTCTCCAGCCTGGCGGCGGTGCCGCGCACCTTCATCAACGCCTCGGCCGGCTACATCGTCGCCGAGACAGGCTGGTTCCTGTTCTTCATCATCTGCTTTTTCCTGGCGTTGCCCGGCATGCTGCTGCTGTCAAGGATCGCGCCCTGGCATGGCGACCGGGTCGGGGCTGCCAGGCCGACTTGAGCATCGTGGATCGCTGGCGACTTCTGCTGGCCGCAACGGCTGCCGCGCCGCTCAACAATTTCCAGAAATGCCAGGATCGGTTGGCGTAACGGTGCCGGGCATGCGCTTGCACAAATCGCGAAGCTTGCGTATTGACGATATTGCTCGTTGCCTTATCGTTGCCGCCCGCAGCGCGCCCAAGCGTGAAAGTGCGGCCGGTGGGGTTTGCCGCATTCACCTTCCGGGAGCAATACATGCAAGTCAATCGAAGCAATTCAACGCCCTATGCGGCGCCCGCAGCCGCGACAGCTGCGCCACCGGGCTCGGCCCGTGACGACCGTCGCGCCGTCAAGCAGATCGCCTGCAGCATCGAGTCGGACCTGAAGAAGCTCGGTTGCCTCGGGCATTTGAGCACCGACCTGGAAAAGCTCGCCCGCATCCGCGATCGCGTCGGTGCAAGCCAGGAACAGCTCGCCGCACTGCGGGCAAAGGGCCTCGACCACAATGCGCCGCAGCACAGCGGCCTGCGCCGGGCCCGCAGCGCCGTCGTGCTGGGCGGCGGCATGGTTGGACGCGGTGCGGCGATTGTCGGCGCCACTGCCGCTGGCGTCGTCGAAGGAGGCGTGGTTGCGGTAGCGTGTCCGGTGGCGGGTGTGGTGTCCGGCGCCCACTCGGGTCTTGATTCGGGCGCGCACATGTTTGGCGGCTACACCTGGCCGGTCACCGCGCCGATCGGCGCTGCTGCGGGTGCTGCCCTCGGCGGCGTCTCGGGCCTGTTTTCAGCGGGTTTTGCAGCAGCCCTCAAGGTCGCGCTCAAAGGGTCCTATACCCGCAGGACCTTCACTGCCCTGGACCAGTATTCGAAGGCGCGCGCGCATGTCGCCAAAAAGAAGATGAGCACACGTGAAATCGCCGACGCGGCCGCAGCGCGCGCAAGCACGGCGCAGTCTCAAGTCCAGGAGCAATACCAGCAGGCTGAATTTTTTGCCGGTGTGCCTGCAATGATGCGCAACATGGCTGAAGAACTGGTAGAGAACCTGGCAGATGCGCTCCATAGCCCATCGAGCAGTGCATCCGGCAGTGCATCCGGCAGCCCGCTTGCTCAGTCCAGCCATTCATAGTGGATTGTCAACGGCGCATGGTCGCTGAAGCGTTCGGCCTTGTAGATTTCATGCGAGCGGGCACTGGCAGCGAGCAACGGCGTTGCAACGTGATAGTCGATGCGCCAGCCGACGTTGTTTGCCCAGGCGTTGCCGCGATTGCTCCACCAGGTGTAATGCTCGCCGGCCGGCTCGATCTGGCGGAACACGTCAACCAGGGCGATCTCGTCGAAGATGCGCGTGAGCCACGCCCGTTCTTGCGGCAGGAAGCCGGAATTCTTCTGGTTGCTCTTCCAGTTCTTCAGGTCGATCGGCTGATGGGCGATGTTCCAGTCGCCGCAGATGACGATTTCGCGGCCGCTGGCTTTCAGGGCAACGAGGTGCGGATAGAACACTTCCATGAAGCGGAATTTCGCCAGCTGGCGCTCCGGGCTGGACGACCCGGACGGGCAGTAGATGGAGATGACCGACAGGTTGCCGAAATCGCACTGAATGTAGCGGCCCTCGGCGTCGAACTCGGTATCGCCGAAACCGATCCGCACTGCATCGGGCAAGCGCCGGCTGTAGATGCCGGTGCCGGCATAGCCCTTCTTCTGCGCATGGTGAAAACTGCCGTGATAGCCGCCGGGGTTGAGGAATTCCGGCGTCATGTCGCTTGCCTGCGCCCGCACTTCCTGGACGCAGACGATGTCGGCATCCTGCTGGGCCATCCAGGCAAAGAAGCCTTTTTTTGCCGCCGAGCGGATGCCGTTGAGGTTGGCCGATATAACTTTTAGCATGTCGAGGGATGTCGCTTCAAATGTCGCACCACGGCACGAATTCGTGCCAAATGAAAGAAGCCGGTCATGACCGGCCCGATCCGCGCTTATCATACCGATTGTGCTCAGGATCATTATTTAAATTTGAATGCCTAATGGGCAGCAAGGAGCATCGTGCAAAATCTACGTCAGCAGTTCATCGAGTTCGCCGTCGACGCCGGCGTGCTGCGCTTCGGCCAGTTCACCACCAAGGCGGGCCGCAATTCCCCTTATTTCTTCAACGCCGGCCTGTTCCATGACGGCGCCACGCTCGGCCGCCTGGCCGACTTCTATGCACAGACCCTGCTCGACGCCGGCATCGAATTCGACATGCTGTTCGGACCGGCCTATAAAGGCATCACGCTGGCATCGGCGACGGCCGTGGCGCTGGCTGCGCGCGGACGCAACGTGCCGTTTGCCTACAACCGCAAGGAAGCCAAGGATCACGGCGAAGGCGGCACCATCGTCGGCGCGGCGCTCAAAGGACGCGTCGTCATCATCGACGACGTCATCTCGGCCGGCACCTCGGTGCGCGAATCGGTGGACATGATTCGCGCCGCCGGCGCCACGCCTGCGGCCGTCATGATCGCGCTCGACCGGATGGAACGCTCGGGACCGG
>JANXSS010000104.1 GCA_025356535.1 Herminiimonas sp. | reverse complement strand
CGCGCCGGCGCACCACGCCGCTGTTTGCCGCCATGGTCAATGCGGCGGCGTCCCATTATGCCGAGCAGGACGACGTCCACAATGGCTCGGTGTTCCATCCGGCCACCGTGGTGTTTCCGGCAGCGCTGGCGGTGGCGCAGTCGCTGGGCAGCAGTGGCGAGGAATTCATCGCCGCTGTCGTGGCCGGCTACGAAGTCGGCATCCGCGTCGGTGAATTTCTCGGTCGCTCGCACTACAAGGTTTTCCATACGACCGGCACTGCCGGCACGCTGGCGGCTGCGGCTGCGGTCGGGCGCCTGCTGAAGCTGTCTCCCGAGCAGATGCTGCATGCATTCGGTTCGGCCGGCACGCAGTCGGCGGGGCTGTGGGAATTCCTGCGCGATGCGGCCGACTCCAAGCAGCTGCATGCGGCAAAGGCGGCCTCGGACGGCCTGATGGCAGCGTACCTGGCGCAAAAGGGCTTTACCGGCGCGCGCCGCATACTCGAAGGTGCGCAGGGCATGGCGGCCGGCATGTCCACCGACGCCGATCCGGCGCGCCTGACCGACCGTCTCGGTGCGCGCTGGGCGCTGGCCGAGACATCCTTCAAGTTCCACGCCTCCTGCCGGCATACCCATCCGGCAGCCGACGCGCTGCTGCAGGTCATCGAGAAGAATGATCTGTCGATCGAGCAGATCGCCAGCGTCACCACGCACGTGCATCAAGGCGCAATCGACGTGCTGGGACCGGTTACCGATCCGCAGACGGTGCATCAGGCAAAGTTTTCGATGGGCACGGTGCTGGCCCTGATCGCCAAATTCCGCAAGGCCGGCCTGACCGAGTTCGACGTGCATTTTCGCGACGCCGACGTGGTCGCCCTGCGCGAGCGCGTGACCATGGTGCCGGATGCCGAGGTCGAAGCCGCCTATCCGGCACGCTGGATCGGCCGCGTCACGGTGCAGACCACCGATGGCCGCACGCTGGCGGGTCGGGTCGACGAGCCGAAGGGCGACCCCGGCAACACGCTCACGCGCGATGAACTGGAGCAGAAAGCGCTGCGCCTGGCCGCCTTCAGCGGCGCGGCAAGCGAGACCGAAATGCGCTCGGCCTTTGCCCGCATCTGGAGCATCGCCGGCTGCGAGCATGTCGGCGGCCTGCTCGGCGAGCGCCGCCGCAGAGCCTAGGGCCGGGAGCGCCACATGCTTGCACCGGTTGCCCGTTCCTACCTGTTCGTCCCCGGCAATCGCCCCGAGCGTTTCGCCAAGGCCTGCGCGGCCGGCGCCCATGCCGTCATCCTCGACCTGGAAGACGCCGTGCCGCCGGCGCAAAAGCCGGCTGCGCGCGCCGCCGTCGCCGGCTGGTTGACGGCGCAGCAAAGCGTCTACCTTCGCATCAATAGTGCCGACACCGAGTGGTTTGCCGGCGACCTGGCGCTGTGCGCCTTGCCTGGGGTGGCCGGCATCGTGCTGCCCAAGGCCGAGCGGGTCGAGGACATCGCCCGTGTAGCCGAGGCCGGCGCGCAGGCGGTCCTGCCGCTGATCGAAAGCGCGCGCGGCCTCTGGAACGTCCATGCGATTGCCTGCGCGCCGAAGGTGCAGCGCCTGCTGTTCGGCACCATCGACTTCAGTTTCGACATGGGCATGGAAGAAGGCCCGACGCAGCTGCTGCCGTACCGCTCGCAGCTGGTGCTGGTCTCGCGCGTGGCCGGCATCGGCGCGCCGGTCGACGGCGTCACCACGGCGATCGACGATGCCGGGATCATCGGCGACGATACGCGGCGTGCGCGCGGGCTTGGCTTCGGCGGCAAGCTGTGCATCCACCCGAAGCAGGTGGCGCATGTCAATCGCGGCTTCGCGCCCGGCGCCGAGGCGCTTGCCTGGGCCATGCGGGTGTGCGATGCGGCAGCCGCCGCCGACGGTGCGGCCGTTGCCGTCGACGGCAAGATGGTCGACCGGCCCGTGCTCCTGATTGCCCGGCAGATGCTGGAAGAGGCGCGGCGCGGCGATGCCACGCCGGGTTGACAGCGACGGTGACAGGCATTCCCACACGTCCGGACCACACGGACATCAATTTCAAAAACCGGAGACCAACATGAAATTTTCTACCCTTCACGCGCTGCTGCTCACCGCCGCATGCGCCGCCGGTCACGCCTTTGCGCAGACGCCGATCGTCATCAAGTTCAGCCACGTCGTTGCCATCGATACGCCAAAAGGCAAGGGCGCCGAGCGCTTCAAGGAGCTGGCGGAAAAGGCCACCAACGGCCGCGTGAAGATCGAGGTCTATCCGAACAGCACCCTCTACAAGGACAAGGAGGAAGTCGACGCCCTGCAGCTGGGTTCGGTGCAGATGCTGGCGCCTTCGCTTGCCAAGTTCGGCCCGCTCGGCGTCAAGGAATTCGAAGCCTTTGACCTGCCCTACATCTTTCCCGACAAGGCCGTGCTGTATCGCGTCACCGAAGGCAAGGTCGGCCGCGACCTGTTCGCCAAGCTCGAGCCGAAGGGCATCCGCGGCCTGGCTTACTGGGACAACGGTTTCAAGGAGATGACGGCAAAGCGGCCGATCCACCTGCCGGCCGACTTCAAGGGCCTGAAGATGCGCATCCAGTCGTCCAAGGTGCTCGACGCGCAAATGCGCGCCCTGGGCGCCAATCCGCAGGTGATGGCGTTTTCCGAGGTCTACCAGGCGCTGCAAACGGGCGTCGTGGATGGTACCGAGAACACGCCGTCGAACGTCTATACGCAAAAGACCCACGAGGTACAGAAATATCTGACCTTGTCGAACCACGGCTATATCGGCTATGCGGTGATCGTCAACAAGAAATTCTGGGAAGGACTGCCGGCCGATATTCGCACGACGCTCGAAGG